>PNJE01000179.1 GCA_002877915.1 Candidatus Aminicenantota bacterium | reverse complement strand
GTTTCAATTCCTCATAGGTAGGCTAGCAATCCATTTTTCTTTATTAATTTTAACATTTTACCATTTTTAAGCAATATTCCACAAATATTAATTGGCAGATAAAACTTAAGAATTATCAACATCTTACTTTTCGTCTATCCCCAGGGGTTTATGCATTATCTCAGGTAGACAAATCATATCATATATATCTTTTTGTCCTCAACATTATAACTTTTTTCACAGTTAAAATAGACATCTTACACTATCAGGTCCTCTTTTCCTTTTTCAATGCCCAGGATTTCTCGCTTTGTATACCAGTTCATTGGAAAGCTATAAATAATAACTGAATCCTCATCTTCGCGAATGATCTTCTTAATTTCCATCTTCAGTTTCTCAAGTTTTGCCTCGGTAATCTCACCCTCAAAAACAGAATTTTGAACCCGATGCAAATACTTCCTGCAGATCTTAAGTATTTTTTGTACCCGCACTTCATTAATATCGTATACAAGTATTAGCTTCATCTTACCAAGCAGTTATAAAAGGTTTGTATTCTTCGCCTCCCATAAGGTGTCTCTCTATTTTATAAAGTTCAAGACGTATTAGTTGTCTGTATGACACATGTCTGCCAAGGCCTTTATGCATAAAGGTGCTCTTAAGCCTTTCTTCCATTTCTCTCACAACAAATTCTCTGCCTTTTTCATTAAGGAAAATTCCATCGGTCTTTTGTTCGAAGTGCTGAGGTTTAATTATGTTTTTATTTATCAATGTAAATATTACCCTGTCTGCTATAAAAGGCTTAAAAATTTCCGCTACATCAAGATTGAGGGAAAATCTCCTAAAATTTGTTGAATGTAAAAAGCCAATCCTTGGGTCGAGATGAGTATGGTATATCTCTCCCAAGCATACGGTATAAAGAATAGAGTTGGCAAAACTGATTAGAGCATTAAGACGGTTTTTTGGTGGTCTCTTGGTACGACTTTCAAATATGAAATCCTCATTATCAAGGATCCTGTCAAAGGCCGAGTAATATTGCTCCCTGATATTTCCTTCAATTGCCATAAGTTGTTCTGTATTCTCACACATAAGAATGGATTGAGCTAGGTTATCAACCTTCTGAATAATTGCCCCAAGGTCCTTACCCCTGTTCAGATAATAGCTTAGAACTTTTTTTATATTTTCGACCGCTCCCTCAACAAATTTTTTAGCAAGTTGAACCCTTTTCACGTGATCAAGATAATGTTCAGCTTGTTTAAGAATCATGTATCCTGAGTTGAGATGCTCTCTTGGGTAAAAAGAACCAACATAATATCCAAAGTGATTGAAAAAGTGCATTATGATTTCACTTTTTGAAAGAAATTCGAGAAGCCGTTTATTTATTGTCACCTCGCCAAATATAAAAAGTTCCGAGGTATTTTCAACTGGAATGTATTTTCTGCCTTCCTCCATTTCAAAGTAAAGAGTGTTTTCTTTTCTTTTTAATTCACCGTTTGAAAATATGTAAATAGACCCTTTCATGCAAAGCAAAACTCAAAAAAAGCACACTTTCTGCAGAACGAAGTTTTATTTACTGGAGGAGGGGTATCCTGTTTGGCTATTTCTTGCATATTCTCAATTGCCTCATTCAAAAGTTTTTCTGTTTTTTCATCCAATTCGAAAGCAATTATCCTTTTTTCTTTAGGTATCAAAATTTCGCCCTTAACATTTATTCCTTTCTCTCTAAGATTTAAAAGATAAAAGCCTAATTGCATCCTTGCTGCATCAAGGCCTTTAGAAGTTTTCTTTATTTCACATACAACAATGTTTTTGTCCTCCTTTCTCACTAAATCTATTCTAACCCCATCAAAAGAGAGTTCCTTCTTTTGCCTTTTATAAGCGCTTTCTGAAATTATTCTTCCAAGTACAAGTAAATCATTTTCAGGATCAGGATTAAACTGCCTCGCATAAAGCCAAAATTTTCTTTTGCAGATAAAGTAAGCATTAACCAGGCTACCAGTGATGTGCATAGTTATTTCTAAGCCATTATTAAAACAGGCTAAGCATCCATTATTTTCACCTGTCTTGATTGGGACAACAGATCTCCTAACATTGTTACAAAATAAGATTGGCAGATTTATTCAAACTAAATAATTAAAACTAATAAATAAAATTATCCTGGTTCTTAGCATTTCTTAAAAGCCCTTTTTCCGGGTCATAGCCATATTCTATGAAGTATATGTCTTGACACCACCGGACAAGTTTTTCTTTGTCTTCTTCTTTGATGTCTTGAATGCTCAGCCACTTATATACTGGTTCAAGGATTTCTTTTTCAGACCTCCAGGGGATTTGAAGAACAAACTTGGCCAGTACATCTCTTTTAAAAAAGGTGTAATTTATTTTATTAGAGGGCATATCTGAAAAGAACTTTTTAACACCTGCTATAAATTCATCTTTTCTCTGTTTTGAAATAACTGGAAACGCATAAATATTTCGAAAAATCCTGTGGGCCTCTTCCTTGCGGTCAGACATGTAGCCAGAATCCAAAATATCTCTAGTTTTACTAAATTTGGCAAGGTAATTGCTTCCATCAGGTAAGGATCTATATAGCATTTTTACCATCCAATACTTGTCATACTCAGAACACATAAGCTCAAATGCCTTAGGAGAAGACGGGCTATCACTCGTGCGGACTTTTGCACGCCTTTGTTTAGGACTACTCTTAGCTTCTTTTTCGCCAAAAATTTCGTTGAGTACTTTCAATATTAGATCATCATTCCTCTTGGCTTTTTCCTTCTTTTTCGCAATCCAGCTCTTAATCTCGTCTTCTTTGCTTTCTTTGCGCTCACTCTTATCTTTCAAAAGCTTCAATGCTATTAGCATCAGGTCTCCATCATACACGCTTCCGTGGCCTGACTCAATCCCATTCTGAAAGACCCAGACAAATACATTAGGTTCCCCAGGTGTGGGAATACTTTCTGGAGTGCTCATCGGACCATATCTTCTCAGAACTCTTCCCATCCTCTGAACAAGACTATCCAGTGGAGCTATTTCTGTAAACAGGACATCGGCATCGATGTCGAGCGAGGCCTCTACCACTTGGGTGGCAATAAGAATTTTGCCTTCGGCTTCATCCTCAGATTTGGGATTGCTGAATTTCTTCTTCAAATCAGCTTCTCTCTGTTCTCGATGCTGAAGAGTAAACTGAGAATGCAAAAGCATAATCCTCTTTTCTAACTTGGAATAATTTTTGTCGTTCTCCACTTTCTTTTTTAAACGATCAAAAATAGCCTGCGCTTGCATCACCGTATTGGCTATGACCAGTACACGTTTACCATAGCTTGCTTGTTCCAAGACTTGTCTTAACTTATCATCGGGAAGGGAAAAATTTATCTCTTTTTCATTGGCACTATTTTCAATCAATTCAATCTTAATTTTGTGCTTTCCGATTTTCTCAAAATCGTTTTTCTTCTCTTCATATAAATTTATTACTTCAAAATTGCCTCCTCCAATTGTTTCATTTAGTGTTCTATAGACAAATTCAGGCAGAGTTGCGGTCATCAGGAGAAACTTCCCGCCCATGCGGACAGTATCCTCAAGGAACTTGACTATGATGGCGACAGCCCGTGGCTCGTAGGCCTGGACTTCGTCAATAATCAACCGTGAATAGGAAAATGTAGCATAGATTTTTTCATAATTCGGGGGACGCAAGGCATAAGGAAAAAACTGGTCACCAGTGGAAATTATGGCAGGAAAAGCAAGTTGTCGCGCAAGATCATAAACTTTCATGCTCACTTGTCCTTCCCCACCGTCTCTAAGCAGATAGATATCGGCATCGGAATGAAGAAGTCCTGCTTTATCCTCGCCAAAAATATCGGAGGCTCTTTTGTAGATCTGATTCACTGCAGCCCTCAGGGGAAGAGTGTAGAAAAACTTCTCGCCACTTCCCCAAAGAAAAGCAAACTCTGTCTTTCCGAAACCGGTAGGAGCGATTAAAATGAGATTTTTATCTTTATAGTTATCAATCTGTTTTAGTTGCCAGACTGACTCCTCTTTGATATTAGGGATTTTTTCTTTAATTTTTTGCTTTACATATTTTTTTGTAGTCTCAAGGTCGACAGGCAATAAATCAGGCTCCACCTTGCTTAAATCTTCTCCCTCTTCCTCACAAAATGAAGCAAAGTGGTCTGCGCGCTGGAGAAATCCTGAAATTAGAATCCAATCTTTCAATTTTTTTTCATTAATTTCTGCTCGCTTAGGCAAGAAATAGAGCTGATACGGTGGACGGGCATATTCATAAAAAGGAACCCCATTGCTCAAACCTTTTGCCATTTCTATATTAAATTCAATAAGCTCATGCCAGCCATCATCAAGTTTTTTGATTTCTTCACGAAGGTTTTTCTCAAGCTCATATATTTTATTTTGTCTTTCCAATTCTTCGCACAATTCGGCAATCTCACTGTTATATGAACTTATAAGTTCGAAGAAATTTTCTCGCCAATGGTGATAGCCTATAGCAGAAAGAAGGAATTCCAGATAGTCTTTAGTAGAAACATTGTCTTGTGGTTCATTTTGGTTTTTTAATATATCCGATAATTTTTCTTGCATTTTCTTTCCACTTATAAAAAGTACCGAAAAGAAAGAATGGGGAATGTTTATGAGAGGGGACGATGGTTGGTAATTGCGGTTTTTCATAGTTCTAATTTGAAAGGCAGGAAGTATCTTTCCCCAATCATGAGAAATAATTGCCAAAGGGATCAGTCTACGTAGATTAATTGGGACTTTCTCCTTGATTTTATCGAAAGTCATAAGAACATCATTTGTGTGTTCTAAAAGGGAAATAGGATTACCTTCTTTTTTGCCACTTTTCGCCAAGATATTCACTTCGTTCATTTCTCCCCTCCGAAATCAGCAAGAAAGATAGGAAGTTTGCATTCTTCATCAAAGAGAAAGTGTTTTTGGGTAAACAAACCATCACTTAGTTTGGCAGTAATATAATCAAATATACGCCTTCCGTGGCGATTTAATGTTTTATCGTAGTCCTCTACAGTCCAAAAAGTTGGAAGTCTGTACAACAAGCCTTCAAATTGCTCAAACTTCGCCAGGCTATCTTTTGAGTTTGGCTGATAAATTCTTTCTGGAATCCAGAAGAAATGTCCAAAATTAGCATCTACCCTTTTGATGTCGAATTGTGATAGCTGGCAGACCTGAGATAGTTCTTCTATCACAATCCAATCCTCTGCCCGCCCCAGATGCAGAATCTCCAGCCGACGAGCCGGGTTTTGTACCGAAGAGCGGATGTAATTAATAAAGGTCTCATCTTCGTGAGCCAAATAAATCACTAATCGGACCTCGTTCAGGACATCTATGGAAACAGGAGACTGACCGCCAATGTGTTCAATATGCCCACCAATGCTGCGATTTTCCACGGTCCCGAACCGTCCCACATGAGCATCCTTAGCAAGATTTCTGAACCAAATGTACTCCGTTGTCTTGCTTTCAAATCGACCGGCAATAGAAATCTTGATCCTTTTCAAATCATTATGCTCGGCCGGCATACCATCAAAGCCCAGCAGGTTGCAGAAGAACCCAATCACTGTAGAGTAAGGGGGGATTGGATAGGTATGCCGGCGCTGATAGGTGAATGGAACTCGATAATGCGCTTGAGGCTGATAAATTCTAACACGCAAGATATATCCTGCATTTCCATTCATAGTTTCCTCACTTACGACTCCTTTAGGTACATGCCAATAAAAAAATGTACCATCAAAATTAATCCGGCAGCATCTTTATTTATACTGCAGCTACTATTTACTTTTATTTCCAGCCTCGAAATTCTGTTTTGAATCTTGAAGCCCAAGTTTTTTCAGGAACTCATCCCAACTCTTCTCCGCCTTCTCTTTGAATTCATGGTCCACTTTTAAACGATCGCAATCTTGGATATAAACAATGGGCCTATCGCTATCTTTCTCCAACCAGCCATTATTTAACGCATCACCTACACCGACGACTTTCCACTGACCGTCTTCTTTTCGGACGTCTATATAAGGATGAAATACAGGCGATGGAACCTTCACCGCACTGACAATGAGAAAGATAGGAATTATCGTGTTGGCTTCGCCGCTTGATTGAGCATAGAGACCCGATTTGATTGTTTCAATGACGGCTTTTATTCTTCTTTTCTTTTCCTCTACGTTGAGCTTAAAAACTAGTTTATATTTTTTGTTATTAATTTGTTCCCAACTAATTTCTCCTGTTAGCGTTTGCCATTTGTTATTTCCAACTAAGCTTCCATCCATTTCTTTGCTATCTTGGTCTGAAATCTTTATTTTTAACTTACCATTTTCTACCCGAGGCTCATCAGAAATGATCCAAACATCTGTTCCTAATAATTGTGTATCGATTGAAAATGAAACTTTGTAGAACGAAATATGCTCTTCCTTGGTATATAAATTTGGGTTGGTATCCAATCCCTGTAGCCGCCCACGAACAACAAGATCTTGATTGGCATAAAAAGCCATATCGCCTTGGTATGGGCACAAAGAAACGGCCTTGGTAATTCCTAATGGTGCCTTTCGGGTTATAGAGCTTTCACCCCCAATGGTAAACATGTAGCCAAATATGTCTAACTCTGGATAGATTAGGATATCGGCTTTTGTTATATCAAATTGTGTAGTTTGCTGTTCACCATTGCCTCTTAATACTACAGGAGCCGGAAGCCATTTTTCATGATGGTACAGTGTTTCAAATAGATAATGCCTTATGGCTGGCTTGCCGATGAACGAGCGGACCTCCCCGTTAACGTTAAGCTTTTTGATAGAAAGAATGTTACCTCCGATTTTTTCGTCGCGGTTGAGTGCTGAACCGTCAAAGATTATCGTGACCGTGACATTTTTAAGATTGCTATTGTTCATAATTCCCTCCTAATTTATTGGTTTCTTTTATCATTTACTTCCTTTTCTTCATTACCTAATATGCCGCTCAAAAATGAGAAAAGGAAAACCTTGAAAAGCTCTTCGGAATACACGGGCTTAAATGCTTCTACAAGCTTTTCAGGAAATTCTTTCTTCCCCGAGATAAAAATGCGCAATATGGCATGAAATACTTCATCTCGCTTTCCTGCCCGAACGAGTTCAAGAATGCGATAGCCCTGGCGGTCAAATGCACCTTTAATATCAGTGCTTCTCAATGAAAATCCTGTTCTCTTCAAACTTTCCATCATATCCGAAGCATTCCAGCCTGCGACTTGATGATAAAGCTTCTGGAACTCTTTCTCCTTTTCTTTCTCGCGGTGGTCTTCTGCAGCCCATTGTAATAGGCGCTGAAACTCTTTCTGTATCATTCGCAAGGTGTTATGGGTCATTTGGAAGTCCTCAAATTTTGGCTTCCCCTCCATCAATTGCTGCTTAAGCTCTTCCATTTTTTGTTCTAAGTTAACCTCTTGTGTTGCGAATGTATTCATAGTTTTCCCTCCTTTTTTGTTTTTCCTCAATGAGAGCACAAAGTTTAAAAACCTGCTCGGCCACGCGTGCAGGGTTATTTTTGTTCTCGTTCAGATGAAGCATTCGATTGACGTAGTCATTCTCTGCCTTCCCTCGCTCACTATATCGTTTAAGCCCAATCCTTAATAGGCGATATCCTATCTCCACAAGTTGAGAAAAATCTTCGTCCAGAACGTGGTTCAGAATACTGAACTCCCCGATCTGGCTGAGCAGCCCAGCAATGCGCCGATCAGAAATAAGCTGAATCACATTGTAAGGAAGGCTGAAGAAATCAACCTGACTACCATGTCTGCTAACTATCTCAATATTCATCCCTGTCCACATGCCGAGAGTTGTCTGAATTTTTGTTGCGTACTCGATTATAGATATCGCCAGGATGTTTCTTTTACTGCGCATCTCTTCAAAAGACAAGACGCTGAAAACCTGTCGTGCAAATTTGTTGAGATAGTACATCACCTGAAATGACGGCGCATTGATGAAGATCTCTGAGCCGTCAGAAAGCCGTATGAGGGCAATGTGGTGGTGAATGATAAGAAAAGAGCATAAGTAACATATACCCATGCTTTGGCTCAAGCCCCAAAAACCGTTTGGAAATTCGCCAATAGATGGACCAAGATCTTTCAAATGGGTAGATTGTAATTTGCATAGCCTTTGCTGCAGTTTACTTTGAGGGGTTTGAACGAGTATTGCGTATCGGCCACATAGATTGCATGGACTACCTGTATCAACAGCTATGAGCCTCGGAATTTCTCTAACCAACTCGGCGTATTCGTAAGATTGCCATTCGGAAAGCTGCACAAGGTTCTGATAGGGCGTTTTCGAAGCAAAGAGCTTGTTGCCTGCACGAATAAATTTGAATCCAAAATCTCCTAATTCTGTGTAATATTTTTCGTATTTAGTTTGATTATCGTTATTAAGCCATTCTTTTAGATCTTCGTTAGAGACCAATTCGTTTACAAGATTAATGATAGCTTTGGGTATCCGCCTAGTGTTTATTTGTAAGGGAGCAAAATAATCATCAGGAATCTGGCACGATCCATCGGACATTAGGTCTTTTTCCACAGCTTCGCCCGCCTTCTCTCGAACCAAGAGCAACCCAATCACACCCGCATTATAAAGCCAGTTAGAAGGATATAAAATTATTGAATTATCACTCATGGATTTCCTCTCCAAATACTAATACATCCAAATCCCTGTGAATTTTTTGCACCGAGACCACACGAAAAGGCCAGAGGAAAAAGTTCTTTTGGAATTGATAATTCAAAAGTACCTGACCATCCCTTAATAATTGTGTCTTTGAAATAAAGAATATTTTCACGGCTCGAAATTTTAACTGGTTTTATATATGTCTTCTCATCCAGAGTAAGATTATTTCCCGTCAATGCCCTATATTTTCGCAAGAGGTTTAGGAGGATGAGCTTATTAAATTCAGCCTCGGATGGCGAATAATAGTAAGTAAACGCCTTACCATCTTTTTCACCCGTCCTATAAACGGTAATAGGCGAGAGAGTCTCAATAAGAACTGGGCGCCTGTATAATGGAAGAGGTTCAAGCCATATGCTAAGAAGATGAATAGTTTGCTCTTGAGGCAAGTTTGATGCATGAAGATGGATGAAACGCTTTCTATTTAGGGTATTGTATAGAGACACAATGAATTCCTGGAGGGGTGAGGCAACAATCCATGTGATTGGAAAATAAAATCTGATAATATGCTTCTCGCTGTCAATTTCAGGTTTTTTCCCAGAAATGAGCCTTGAAAATGTAAAAAGTTTTAGACCTCGAGAACTATCAGGGTCTTTTGTGCCTTTTGTGTGAATCCGCTCGGCAAGTTGTTCTTTTAAGTAATGATAGATAATCCCTTGAAGCATTTCATTATGGTGATAAGGGAGAGATATTACCTCATTGTCGCCGGTAAATTTCATCCGAAGCCGCATATTTTATCCATCCTTTCAAAAATTAAGTTATTTCCTGAGATTCTCCCAATTCTTTGAAATAAATGAAGGCTTGCCTTAAATTCATGTATTAACCCTCCTGCTTCTTCCATTCAAACATTATCTTAAACATTTTATATCTTTGCTTCAAGCAGTTTTAATCTGCCAAGTTATCTAACTAATCTCATTCGTTACCAGGTAATCTAAAGCCCGATGTAACTTTTCCATGTTAAATATTGAAAATTACACCCTGAGATTTTATTTGGCTTTCCCACTTTCGGATACTCCCTGAGATAAGGTTCCTCATACCCTTATTTCTTCATAGCCTCTCGCCTCTTCACTTCCACCTCAATTTCATTAAACAAGGCCTTGAACAATTTCTCGTCGTAAATCTGTTTGGCTCCTAATTTTGAAGAAGCGCTCCAAGCAGAAGTCTGGCCATATTTTGTCTCATGAATATTAAGCCTAATTTCCGTAGATTTTTCACTCAATTTATTAACCATACAGCTAAGCTCATATTCTTTCCCCTTATCAGCTTACATAGCCCAACAACAATCTTTGAAAACCTTGACTTCCAGCGCTTGTTTCTTTATCTATCGAGGCTACAATTAACCCTGAATCCATATCTGTGTTTTTTATTATATATCCCTGGTCTTGAAAAACCGTTAAGCAGGCTCTAAATACGGTTTCGTAATCGCTGTCAAAGAGTTTGGTAGTAATCTGTCTTATCTGCATTGGCGATAATTTGGGCTCAGGCGTGCAAGCCTCACTAATTATTAAACATAGAAAAAGCATAAAAACTAAACAATAAATTGCTTTTTGATTGTCCTTCATATTTTTTACCTCCCTATTACCTGTTCATAGCTTAAAACTTAGCTGAAATTACAGAATAATCTTTGACTTTGCCATCTTTATCAAAAGTAATAATTAAATCAAAAGATTCAGTAGTGGCAGTGCTCATCGCCCGATTTCCTCCAGCAAATATTGCTGTAAACCCATCTGAACCAGATACGTATTTAAAAGACATCCGGTTATAATTCCACACTTCATCATCATTTTTATTCTTGGTAATTATGTTTGGTGCTCCAAATAACTTTAATATTTCATCCTGTGTTGTCTGACCTTTGATTATTTTCGATTTTATCATCCCCACCGTCAGGTTGCTTTGCTGAGGAGTCATCTCATTTTTAGGAAATGTAGCGCAAGCCGAAAAAAGGTAAGCAAACAATAGAAGAAAAACAGCCAACATTTTTCTTCCCATCATCAACCTCCTTAAATTTTATTTTTTCATACCTTATTTGATTAACCACTGATATTTTTTAAAGCCTTAATAAGCTCTCCTTTTACTTCTTCTCTCAGCCATTCAGGTTTCAACACTTTAACCCGCCAGCCAAAATGAAGTAGCCAGCAAACGAAATCCGGAGAAATGCTGATAAACAATTTAAGACGAACCCGGCCATTCTCATTAAAATAGAGTTTCTGGCTCTTATGCCACACCCCTTCAGCTACCCAAAGACCGGCTTCAGGTTCAAATTCCAATTCTACTTCTTCCACTGGTTTGGAGCTTTGCCTATATACGCCCCAAACATTACCAAAGAAAGAATCAAGGTCAAAATCAGACGGGATTTCATATTTAGAATCTAAGATTTCAGCTTTTTCGATCCGATCGATATTAAATTCGCGAATTTCTTTTCTGGAATGACAGAAAGCTACAAGTTGCCAGGTTTTCATATATGGAATTATGCGATATGGTTCCACTATTCTTGTTGAAGATATGCTTCCCCGAGAAGCGGTTAGATAAATAATTTTAACCTGCTTTTTTTCAGCCAAAGCTTGATGTAGGAGTGTCAACTTTTTGAGCCGGTCTTGGCTCTCCGCAGAATACTCTTGTATATCTTCTGTGGCTGCTTTAAGCAACGGGATAGTCTCCTTTGGGAAAAGCGACTCTAAGCGGCCAATAGCGGAAGATAATTCAGATGAGTCAATTCCTGGTAAAGTCTGAGCTACTCGCGCTGCCATAAGTAAAGCGAGGGCCTCAGAAAAAGAATAGGATAACGTTGGCAACCTTGGTATATTGCTGAAGTAATAGCCATCGCCATCATTCTGCAAATCAAGATTAAGCCGGTAACGGATTATAGTCAGGTCTTTTTGGATCTGCCGCTCGCTAACTTCATATTTTGCTGCTAAGGCTTTCCTGGTCCATCGGCGTGGAGCAATCGCAATATTCTGGATAACATCCAGAATCCTGGCTGTTCGGCGTATTTCTTCGAGTCTTCCGCCCCCACCAGGAATGGCTTTTTTCCCTTTTTCCATCTTCCTCTTCCCTTTACATTAAA
>PNJE01000071.1 GCA_002877915.1 Candidatus Aminicenantota bacterium | reverse complement strand
CCAGCTGTTAGAACGTTCCCCAGTCCAGTCAGCTAACTAAGGCTTAAAATGGAGAAATTACGATGGCCAAATTGCGAACAAATCTTGACATGGCCCCAGATAATTATTTATTACTGAAAACGCGACCGGAAAAAACAATTCAAATTTGTTAATTACGAAAGATTTAAGTTTGGTAACCTTATCAGGTCTATTGAGCTTCTGATAATTGCTATATATATATTTTTGATTTTTGCACGATATTACGGCAAAAGCAATCAACAAAATAATGATTAGAACCAACAGGGCAAGGATTTTATTAGGTCGGAAGAGATAATTATCCTTAGCCTTGTTTTTGTCAGAAAGGATTCCATAATTATAATACAAACAATTTTTACTAGCAGCCATTATCCCCCCTTACTAAAATTTCTATCCATATCAGTTTCCTTCTCATCAACCTAGTCCGACTATATGTTAAAAAAAAAAAAAAAAAAAACATCTTGTCAATATTATTTTGGCTGAAGAGCCTACATAGAGTTGACACATAGGGTATTCATCGGGTCGAACCATGCTATCTGATTGATAGAAGAAAAATTGGGGACAGAAGAGAAAAATTGGGGACACAATATTGTGTCCCCATTTTTTCATCAACAGTTAGAACGAATTTTAATACCCCCAAAACAGCCAGTAAAACTGATTTTTGGATTAAATTTTTGGTTAAGATATAGAAAATAAACGAAATGCCATGGTCCGACCCAACCTGTATATCCACCAGTACCACGCCTGAACCAGGCTACCTCCACGCGCCCGGCGCGCCCTATCCGTACCCGGCCCACGCGCAACCCGGCATTATTAAAACCTGGATTTTATTAATAAATTTTTTTAAAAAGAATATTCAACTCCTCCATAAAATGTTCTGGGCTTGCTTGGGCCATACACATAGCCAGAATCTCTATCTGCTCCGATATCTAAATCTTTCTGGTAACTGTTGTTAAGGTTGAAGATACCCAAAAATAAATTGAAAAATCTTCCATTTGACATTACCAGCTTTTTCTGAAATTTAAGATTAATTACAGCAAACGAATGGGAAGTTTCCAACCGGTCAGTCGCTATATAACCAGCGTAATGAGGCACTTTCATTGGTCCAGTATAATCAAGAGAGAGGTCAACATCTGCCAATCTGTTATTTCTATAGCTCAGCGTCGCATAACCGTAGGAGCGGGGCGTACGGAAAAAATCCCGGCAATTAAACTCTGGTTCCGGCTGGTCAAGTAAACTTCTTTGCCATGTCCAGCCCGAGCTGATTCTCACCTTGTCGATTAGAATGAGCCCTCCTTCGACTGAAAGGCCATAAACCTTTGAACCGGAGCCATTTATTCTTTCCATTACCCGAGCATTTTCTAAACGCTGAATTTCTTGGAGGATAAAGGTGTGAGCCAGCCGAGTATAAAACCCCTCGAGGCTGAACTGGAATTTATTCTGGCCAATTTGCTGGCCATAGTCGAAGCCCGAAGTCAGGCTGTAAGAGCTTTCCTCCTTTAAATTTGGGGAATTGACAATAAGCATTCCCTCGCCGCCCACCTGGGTAATGTGCAGGTCTTCATCAAAAACCTGCGGCGCCCGAAAGCCGGTGGAGAAGGTAGTTCTCCAAGTCAGCTGCTTGGTCAAGTTAGCCAGAAAACTGAAGCGAGGAGTGACAATTAAATGATCAATGGCCGAATGTTTATTGACTCTCACCCCGCTCAGCAAGCTAAAGGTTTGGTTAATTTTAAAATCATCCTGGAGGTAAATTCCGGATTCGTTATAGGTTTGATTTATAACTCGGCCATAGCCTAAGGCCTGGTCATTTATCTGGTCGCGTTTCGTCTGAAAGCCCAGGGAGAAAAGATGACTTTCTGTCTGCCAATTGAGCTGCCCACTGCCGACAAACAGCGGGTTCTTGGTCGAGCCATAGGCATTAGGATCTTGATGACT
The DNA here is from genome assembly GCA_002877915.1 of Candidatus Aminicenantota bacterium. Taxonomy (GTDB): domain Bacteria; phylum Acidobacteriota; class Aminicenantia; order Aminicenantales; family Saccharicenantaceae; genus Saccharicenans. The sequence goes on along the minus strand of PNJE01000071.1, from coordinate 9,895 downwards.
GCCATAGTAAGTATTGCGCTTGGCATCGAGATAAGAAAAAGATAAGGTGTAAAAGAGATTAGAACTCAGGCTGTGATTCCACTCACCCATAAGACCTATCTGATCTGACTTAATCCATTCACAGAGGTCAGCTTGATGGGGCATCAGGTTAAAATCATTACCACCCCTTCTATCCTCATATATTCTAAACACTTCTACCTTAGCTTTAGCTTTCAACTCGGTAAAGTTTTGGTAAAAATCGAGACCAAAAGAAGTATTGTTGATCGAGCCCAATTCCGAAAATCCATCGCCGTTCAGATCAACTGGTTCTCTTTTCTGATAATTAGTGAAAAGGTAAATCTTGGTATTCTGGTCGCTGGAAACGTGGCTGGTATCGAAGTTTAAGTTCAGGTAGGACTTCCCTGAAATCAATTCTTCCATGAGCTTTAAATTAGTCTTGGTTTCTTGTGGTTCGCGGGTAACGATGTTGATTACCCCAGCCACAGCATTGCCTCCGTAAAGGACCGAACCTCCCCCCTTAACCACTTCTAATTGTTCAATCATCCCAGTTGGAATTTGTTCCAGTTCATAAACGCCAGTCATAGCACTGACGAGTGGATTACCGTCAATCAGAATCTGGGTGTATTTGCCTTCCATCCCATTTATTCTGACCTGAGTGAAATTGCTGTTCTGGCAATTATTTTCTATTCTCACCCCTGGAGTAAAGCTCAAAGATTCAGCCAAGTTAACTGCGGCTTTCTGTTTGATTTCGGTCTGGGTAATTACTTCGGTTTTGACTGGAACTTCAGCATAAAGCTTCGGTGTTTTGGTAGCTGTAACTACTATCTGTTCCTCAATTTTCTTGACCAGTTTGACATCAAAATTATTCAGGTTCTGCTTAAGTTCAAACGGATCGGAGCTATATTCGATATAGCCCTCAGCATATACCTCGATATGGTATTTCCCAGCCGGGATGTGGTTAAAAGTATAATTTCCATTTTCATCTGTTTCTACCGAAAGGCTTAGCTCAGGCAGCACAACCGCTGCCTTTTTAATTGTTCCGCCATTTAGGTCGAGGACTTTTCCTTTTATATTAAAAAGACCACTGGCTTTCTCCTGTCCAAGGCGATAACGATTTTGTTGTTGAGCCTGCTGACCAGAGGCTTTAGCATTAAGCCCTGAAAATAACAGAAGTCCAACAATCATAATCAAGCTTATTATTTTCTGCTTCATAGTAACCTCCATTTTTTGACTCGTAAGGATAACTTTTAAAAATCTGGTAGATTATCCAGAAGTTGGACAGAATAGACCCAAAAGGTCTGTTCTGATTAGAAGCGGCCAAACTTGGTACCGCTTAAACTGGTTTGGAGGTTACGACAGGGGGGTCGCGAGAATTGGTTGGTAAATTTAAATTTATAATCGGTAAATGCTGATTTTCTGTTTTTATAAAACCAGTAAATTCGGGAATAGGTGGCTGAAAAACATTTATTAACTCAATGCCCTGAGTTGAATGCTGCAGATTGCAGACCGGACACTTCTGGTCCTCATAAGGCGTTCTTTTAGTGTGGAAAAAGTTAGCCGTGGATATAACCAGGAAGAAAACAACAGGGAAAATTAAATTGAATATTTTCCGTTTTCGGCTTAGCATCGAACTAATTTTTAATAGAAATGGTTATCATTTTCAATAGCGGCTATTTAAATCTTAACTTTCTCAAGAAAAATTTTTTCCCTTGATATTCTATTTCTACTAACTGATTAGATCTAACTAAGGCTTCAACCACCTCCCAGGTAGCACTTGCTTTTTTAACCAGCTCTTCAACTGCATCCTGCCTCATCGGATGAACTGAAGTTATGCTCAGTAGGTCTTCAGCCAGATTTCCAGTGGTGGCAAAAGCATTGCCTTCATAACCTGTCAGCAACTCTACGGGCAAAGATTTTTGGCTGAAAATTTGATAGGCCCTGTTAATTTCCCGCTCTCCTGGTATCTCTACCCAGCTTTCGGCTGGCGGCCTTATCGGGACAGAAATGTAGCTCATCTGTGGCTTTAATTTCTGGATAAAACCCGTAATTTTATCTATTTCTTCCGCCCCATCATTCAGGCCTTTAACCAGCATGGTTTCAGTAACCAGTTCACCTTCAAACTCGTGAGCAAACTCCAGGAGACCTTCCTCAATTGCCTCTAATTTTAAATGGCCAAACGGGCGGTTCACTTTTTTCCAGATTTCGAGTGATAAGCTGTCTATTTTAACTGACACCCAGTCGGCCAGTTTCAGCTCCTGCCTGACCTGTTTATCCCAGATCAAGGAAGAATTGGTAATAACGGCAATTTTAATCCGGAGCGGACGGAGCAACTCAATCGTCTGTCCCAACCTGACATCAATGGTCGGCTCTCCATCGGGCACAAAGGTCAGGTAATCTATCTTTTCTCCCTGGCTCTTAAGTTCGGCCACTTTTTCTTCAGCTTCTTTGACAATTCTTGCCGGTTCATAGAAAGGTTGCCTGACGGCCGACATTTTTAAAGTATTGCCCAGCTGGCAATAGACGCAAGAATAGCTGCAGATTTTTGGCGGAATATTATTTATCCCCAAGCTCTTGCCTAAACGTCTCGACGGTACCGGCCCAAAAATTATTTTTTCCATGCTGGCATGTTTCCTTTTTGTATTTTGATTAAACCAGGATTCAACTTGAATCGACTCGTTTCATTTTCTTTAATCTGATGTTCTCTTGATTTCATTAGATTCTATATTTTCTCTACTCCTTACTCAAAAGATGGCTGGGCGCGCGTCCATAACCGCGGCTTCCATGCCTGGGTGAATTTTTTGGATAAAAGTGCCAGAAAATAAAAAGGACAAAAATCGAAGCTATGGTCGTCAGAACAAGTGCGGTCACCCAGCGCCGGTTGAAAATATGGCGAGCCTGACATTTAATCCAGCTCCAGTTAAAAGCAAGGTGGATGACAATTAAAACCACGAAAGCGGTTGCCAGATAAAAATGGATATTTCCCCATTCATGCCGGTGCAATCCAAGAAAATACTTAGCCCCCTCGTTAGCTTCCCGACCTTTCGGGATGACCAGGCCCATGAGGATTCCAATAATGACCATTCCCACCAGGCTGATAAAAAGGAGGGAATCAACCAGGTACCTCCAGCGGTTTCTGTTCATAGGTTCACCTCTAAAAATTGTTGGCCGTTAATTATATTTTTTCCTTATTTGCTTTCAAGGATTTCCTGTATTTTTTGCCACATTTTTTTTATTTCGGCTGAGATTGCTGGCTCTCTTGCCTCATTTAATGGTTCCCCCCTGGCTACGGCCTTCACTACATCTTCGGAGAACGGAATTCTGGCGACCACCGGTATGGAATTAGTCCGACACCAATTCTCAGCTTCGGCGGCCTTGTGAATATTGAGGTCAAATTTATTTAAGACGCAGGCGGCCTTAATGCCAAAATGCTTGGCCACCTGGATAACTCTTTCCATATCGTGAATTCCGGACACCGTCGGTTCGGTGACAATTAAAGCCAGGTCCACTCCAGAAAGCGAGGCAATGACTGGACAACCGATCCCGGGAGGGCCATCAATTATTACATAGGGTAAATTATTTTTTTCGGCAATTTCCTTGGCTTTTTTACGGACCTCCGAAACTAATTTACCTGAGTTTTCCTCTCCTACGCCCAGTCGAGCATGAACAAACGGCCCATAGTCGGTTGAGGAAACAAACCAGCGCCCAGAGATGTTGTCCTTCATAGAGATGGCTCCAACCGGGCAGACGTAGGAACAAATGGCACAGCCCTCGCAAGAGATCTCATCTATCCGGATTGTACCTTCCTCTGGTCTTTCTATGGCATCAAAGCGGCAAACATCAAGGCAGATTCCGCATCCGGTGCAGAGCTCGGGATTTACTTCTGCCTTTTTGCTTCCAGTATATATCCCTTCTTCTAATATTTTTGGATTGAGAAGCAAATGGAGATTGGCGGCATCAACATCGCAATCAGCCATAACTTTTTCTTTTACTACGGACGCCAAAGCTCCACTCACTACTGTCTTTCCCGTTCCACCTTTACCGCTGATAACCACGATTTGCTTCATTTAATCAGCTCCTGCACCTTTTCAAAAAGTTCTACGAACTTTTCTCGATAGGCTGGTTTAGCTTCCCAGATAGGAAGACCCTCGGAGTAAGCTACAGCAATATCCCGGTCAAAAGGCAAAGTCATCAATATGGGAAGACCTTCCTGGCGGCAATATTCTTCCACCCCATGGTCGCCAATTCCTGCTCGATTTATAACTACTCCCATGGGAATTTTCAAAATTCGTATTGTCTCGACGGAAAGCCGGAGGTCATTCAAGCCAAAAGGCGTTGGTTCTGTGACCAAGAGGCAAAAATCACTCTTCTTAACTGATTCGACCATCGGGCAGGAAGTTCCTGGCGGAGAATCAATTATCACCAGTTTGCCCTTATCTATATTTTTTTTGATTTCTCTTATCAACGGAGGAGATACAGCCTGCCCGATATCCATTCTGCCCTGGATAAAGCTAAAACCTCGACTGAGGCCAATTTCCATCACGCCAAGGCGCTGCCTAACTTCTGTTATGGCTTTTTCCGGGCAGAGAAGGCTGCAGCCTCCGCAGCCATGGCAGAGTTCAGGAAAAACCAAAACTGCTTTTTTGGCTACGGCGATAGCTTTATAGGCGCAGATTTCAGCGCAGCGACCGCAATAGGTGCATTTTTCCTCATTTATTTCCGGCACCAGGGTATAAATTTCTTGGCTCTTTGAAATCTGAGGTTTTAAGAAAAAATGGGCGTTCGGCTCTTCAACGTCGCAATCAACGAATTGGACCTCGTGGGTCTGGCTGAGGGCTAAGGCCAGATTAACCGCCACCGTGGTTTTCCCTGTTCCACCTTTTCCACTGGCGATTGATAAAATCATCTTATAATTATCTCCTTACCAACTCCCACCTGGATAAAATCTTCACCATATTTTTCGTAAAAAAGTTTTCGGGGTAAATCCCCAGAGCAGTGAGTCGGTCCAACTTTCTTTACTCCCAGGGCCTCAAAGTGGGCAATTATGGATTCAATTTCCTTAGGCGAAGCACCACCGAGATGAAACCCGCCGAAAACCAAATAAAAATTTTTTGGGAATAATTCTTTAACCCGGCTCAAAATCTTAACTATCCCGGGATGAGCGCATCCAGTTATAACCACAAGTCCTCGAGGCGTATCCAGAACCAGGCTCTGTTCATTGACCGGACCTTCTATGACTCCGGAAGTAAAGGCACTGCGGCAAATCTGTCGGGAAGTAGTTACCTCCACCACCCTGGCTCCTTTTTTTCTTATTCCTTCCTTAAAATTTTCGGGGAAGTAGGCTGGGACCCAAACCTCAATTGCCGGATTGCGGGAAAGTAGTTCCTCCAAGCCTCCAGTATGGTCAGAGTGAAAATGGGAAAGAACCACCACCTGAATTTTTTTAGGGGAGATTCCGGCCTTCTCGAGATTGTCGAGCAAGATTTTCCCATTGCCCCCGGTATCAAAGAGAATGGTCTTTTCCAGTCCTTCAAGGTAGCAGGAAAAGCCCCAGTCGGTTTTAAAGCGGTCATCGTACCGGTTGTTATCAAAAACAACCAGAGCCCTTAAAAATGAGTTCTCTTCTATATTTTCCATTTTCCCCTCACCGCTATAAAGACTCGCGGCTAAGATCAGTCCCAGAAAAAAAGCCGATATGAATTTAACCATTCTTTTTTTAATCTGCCTTTTAATTACAGCCTTAGGCTTAAAAAAATCAACACTTTTAAATTTTTATAAACTTATTCTTGCTGTTTGACAAATTAAATTAAATTTAAACTGAAAGCCTCCAACCTCGCCGAAACAATAATCTGCCTTCATAGTTTATTTCTTGCTGGCCGAGAAATCGAGAATTACTGCAGCCAGCGGGGCAACTTGACCATCTACAGTCTTATTTATTCTTTTTCTTTAGCTCGTCAAGCCTCTTTCTGATTTTATTTAATTGGTCTTCGAAATATTCCGCCTGAGCTTCCAGCATCTCAATTTCCTGCTCTTCGCTCATAAAACCCGGATAGGGTGGGTAGGGATAGGGATAAGTCTGAGACAGCCAGTAGCTAAAATGTGGCCAGAAATACCAGCCAGCCGGTCCCATTCCAAAAGGCATTTTTAACCTCCTTAATTTTTTTTATTTGCCAGGAATTCGCCTATTCTTCAGGCTCGGACTTGGTTCCAGGCTGGGGTGACTTTGAGGTGGGCGAATAAGGCGAATAGGGATATGGAGGATAGTTCATCCAGAAAGGTGCTGACCACGGGTAAAAAGGTGTGCCGGGAAAATATCCGGCCCAGCGCCAGCCTCGACCACGCCCAAAGCCAGCACCGCGACCATAACCCCGACCAAAACCAAAGCCAAGGCCCCGACCCCAGCCATAGCCCAATCCCAGACGCGGGTAAACGGGATTCATATAGCCAGGGTAAGGATAACCTGAGCAATACCCGAGTCCCCGGCCAGTCCGCGGACCGAGTCCTAATGGTCCGGTTCTATCTCCAAAGGGCATTTTAAACCTCCTTCGGTCTTTTCATTTTGCTTAAATTCCTAAAGTTTGCTTCCGGCATTGGCCAGAAGCCTACAAGCTTTTTAAATGATAATGAAAATCATTTTCAATAATAATATATAAGCCATTGGGTTATTTGTCAAGGGAAAATTGGCTTGTTGCCTTTTTATTCCAGCAAGCAGTTAGCTGAATAGCTTAGAATCGCAAAAATAGTAATTAAAAACGAGTAAAAATGGAAAAAATATCGTTAGAATTATTCTACCTCAAACCAAAAGATCGTACTTATTTTCTCGTACAAACGAATATTACAACCGAATATCTAACCAGTTATTTGCTCGCTTCCAGTCATTTGGTAAGGCTCTGATTCTCTTCTTGAACTTTTCAGCTTTTGTCTCGGGCTTATTCCCTGATAAGTTGGGCTCCGCATTTCGGGCAGGTCATCTGGGTGCAGGGAACTCCAGCTTGATGTTCTACTTTTGTTCCGCAGACCGGACACACACAATAGCCTCCTGCACCAAGGGCAGTCTCGCCCATTCGGCCAAGTCCTCGGCCAGTGCCACTTCCTCGGCCTGCTCCTCGTCCCTGACCACGACCTAAGCCCTGACCAGGGCCTCGGCCACCGCGGCCTCCCCGTCCAAAACCTCCTAAATTTCCAACCATTTTAAACTCCTTCTTAGTTTTGCGGTTTTATTTTAAACTCTGAAGTTATTTTCTTCTGTTTTATTCCATTCGAGCCTTTGATTTATAATGCTCTATTTTAAAAGCTAAATTTTTAAGCTCTTAACTAATTATAAGCTTCCATGATTTTCTTATCTTCGTTCATCAAATCTCCAGCCAGCTCTTCCATTTTCATTTCTTTCCAGAAGGGCAGCTTTTCGTGGACCTTCAAGTATTTAAGGGGAATCGGATGGGTGCCCACCACTACCGGAATACCATAACGGGTTTCTATGAATTCTTTGAACTGACGGATATAAGGGCAGGGAGGATAACCGACCACCAGGCCCGTAGCTAAGTGAATCACCTGGGCGCCATTTTTAATCATTTCTTCGGGTACATATTCTATGTTGCCGCCCGGGCAGCCACCACAGTAAGAATAACCAACCACTTCCAGTGGCTCATCTTTGGGATAACGGGCAAAGCCACCGACCCTTTCCCTGACTGAGCGAAAGCATTTCCCGCCACCACAAGATTGATAACGCCCACAAATGATGATTCCGATTTTCATTAGTAAACCTCCTTTATAATTCCTAAATAATTCCTGAGTTCGTTCTTAACTTATTGCCAAATGCATTTTCCCCATGCCGTCTAATTTCAGTAATGGATAAGGGCGGAGCTTGATGAACAGAAGCCTTCTCTGACCAGCTCATTAATAAGTTCCTTTTTCAAAATATGTTCCCGAACCTTAGCCCAAACTCGAAGCCAGAACTCCGGCGGACGTAACTCATGGTGACCTAATTCAACTGCTTTTTAAGCTATTTATAATTTCTCTTATTTTTCTTTTTTCTTGGCTCAGCTCGATGATTTGGATGCCGGCAGCTTCGAGCACCCGGCGAGCGTTAGGACCAACCTGGCCCGTGAATAGAACAGTCACACCTTTTTCCGCCATAAGCTGGCCTGATTGAATCCCAGCTCCGTGTGCCAAGTTAACGGCTTCGTTATTATAAGCTTCAAATTTCAGGGTTTTCGGGTCAATGAAGATAAAGTATGGAGCCCGGCCAAAAGCTTCTTCCAGTTCAGAATCAAGGTCAGGTCCTTTGGAAGTGAAGCAGATTAATCCACCGGCGCTGAGTTTATCCGCCGAAAGATGGAATGTACTCGAAGCTGGAGAAGTCTCGGGTTCTTCGGAGTGAGGGTGATGTTCTTGATGGTGGCTCTGAGCATCATGCTCATGCTCGCACAATTCTTCCCCTGGCTGCAATTCATGACGCAGGAACTGGCCGATGACCTCGTCAACCGGACCCTGAACTCCGCTTATGACCTCGATTTTGAATTGATTAAAAAAATCTTTGGCTCTCTGACCGATACCGCCGGTGATTAGGAGATTGACGCCTTTTTCAGCTAAAAAGCGCGGCAAAAATCCAGGTGAATGACCGGGATTGGAGATTTCCTCCTGTTTGACAACTTTATCGCCTTCAATCTCCACGATGGTGTAAGAGGAACAGCGACCAAAGTGGGCAGAAACATAACCATTGTCAGTGGAAATGGCAATTCTCATTTTTTCTCCTTTTTTCTCCTTTTATATATTTTATTTACCTCTTTTATCTTATTATTTTGTTTTCCTTAATTTTTTGTTATTTCCTTTTTATCTTATTTTTCTTTTTAATTTTTTAAGGCCCGCTAACAGTTTTAAATTTTAAAATGAGGGAAAGCAGCCGTTCCCGCCGATTTTCGCAAAGACTTTCTCCAAGACTTTTGTGCTCCTAACTTTTTTGAGTTTCCTTCCGACACTTTTCGCATAGGCCAAGAAATTCTATGTTGTGGTCCAAAATCAAAAAATTATGCTTTTGGGATAGGACCTGTTCTGTTTTTCCCACCAACTTAAGTTCTTCTTCGGCAAAATCCTGGTAATCAATGATTTTTCCACAGCGGATACAAATAAGATGATGGTGGTGCTCCTGGCTTCCTTCGCTTCTTAGCTGATAGCGGCTCTGGCCATCGGGGGAGGTTACTTTTTGGACCACGCCAAGGCGATGGAAGAGTTCCAACGTCCGGTAGACAGTCGTTAAGCCGATTCCAGGATGAGTCGAATAAAGGGTATCATAAATTTCTTTGGCGCTCAGATGCTTTTTAGTCCGAGCCAGGATATCCAGAATAACATCCCGTGGCTGGGTCCAGCGGCTGACGTTATCTCTCAACCTGCGCCTGACTTGATGCTGATGTCTTTGAGGCAACTCTCACCTCGCTTAGAAAAAATAATCAGAAAATAACCAGAGAAAATGAAAATCATTTTCATTAGTAATATATTCGCCTCAGGGATCTGTGTCAAGAAAAAACGGGCAATAAGGATTTGCAAAATAAGATTAGGCGCCCCACTCCAGGCCAAGCGATTCGACGCGCCTGAGCAGCTCTTCAACTTTGATTGGCGTTCTTTCAGCCAGCATTTTTTTTCTTTACATGGGCTTTACATGGGTTTTACATGGTGGTTTTACATGGGGTGTTTTTACATGGGGTACATGGCTGGGTACATGGGGTGGTTAAGTTAAGTCATAATACATGGGGAATACATGGGGTCGGACCACGCTATCTATTTGATAAATCATAAATTAAGTATATTTTTGCTGGCTAAATAAGGTCTTAAAACTTATTTTGGGTGGGGCAAAAGTTTATTTTAGAATGAAGATCTAATTTTAGAGTGGGAAACGAACCAC
>PNJE01000139.1 GCA_002877915.1 Candidatus Aminicenantota bacterium | reverse complement strand
GGCTCTTCTGAAGGACCAGGCGGCTGAATCTTCCCGGTAACGATGCTGAGCGGAGATAGCCAAGCCGGGAGGGAGCTCGGTTACTCCAGCAAAAATCGGGATCCGGGCGCTTAAGGCCGGGTTATCAAAACTGAACCAGCAAATTGCCCCCACCGAGGCCGGTAGCCACCCCCGAACTTGGATGACGGTGGCATAAGCACAAGCATTAATGGCAATGGTTCTTTGCGGCTCAATTGTCCCAGGTTTCAGGGTATTAATCAGATTGATCCAATCGCGGGAAAGCCAGTTACTTACTACTGGGCTCTGAACCATTTCATCTGAGCCTCTTTTTTTAACTAATAAGTTCTTGCTCATATCAAATTCTGTGCCCGAATAGGTCTCTCGGTAGAGAGCTAAAATATCTCTAACCGAAACTTTTTTATCTGGTTTAACAGAAAAGGGCAGTTCTTCGGACTTATAATCAAGTTTGAGAGAGGGTGCTAAGCGATTAAAAACAAAAAATTCACGAATAGAAAATGGCTTCCGACCACTATAAGCTTTCCAGAATTTAAATGGCTCCCCCTTTTTGGGGTCCCACCAACCCATTTCTTCGGCTACTTTAAAAACATTGTCTGAAGCCAAATAATGGTCAGGATCTTTCAGGTTGATTTCTGAAATTCGAGGGATATTCGCAGAAATTCCAATATGATCATCGGGAAGGCGAACTGCCGCCCAGACTGCCCCTTTTTCCAGCGGCCCGGCGCCAAAGATTTCAAAATGCCAGACTTCTTTTCCATCAGCAATGGTCAAGCATTCTCCATAATCTCCATATCCATACTGTTTGACCAGTTCCCCGGCCAGTTTAATAGCTTCTCTGGCCGTCCGGCATCGCTCGAGCATGACTCGCTCCAGTTCCTCAATCATAAACATTCCTTCTGGATTATAAAGTTCTTCCCGGCCCCCAATAGTAGTTTCTCCGATAGCTAAGCCCTGTTCATTTAAGGCTGGATAGGCGGTATTAAGGAAAGCAAAAGTCTCATCTACTTCTGGAATTTCCCCCTTAAGGATAACCCCTCGGCTATCATCTGGAGTTTCAGTATGAAGTTTACCTTCGTAAATTTTATTGCTTGTTCCAGGCGGATTCTTTCTCCGCGGGACTATATTGACCCACTGACGATAATTACCATCACAGGTATGACAGGTTATTACTGACCCATCAACCGAAGCCAAACGACCAACCTCGATACTGGTACAACCACTTCCATCGTCCAGCTGAGCTTTGTTGATTTTTGTCGGTCTGGAACCGGCCACCAGCTGATAAACAAAAAGACCAAAAAAAGCCACTAATAAAATGATAAATTTATGATTCCAGTTAGAACGAAATTTACCTGAATTCATCTAAACCTCCTGGTCAACTACTTAAAATCTCCTAAATTATTAAAAATGCTCTTAATTGTGTCAATTAATTTATTTACTTACTTTAATAGTATTAATTGGTAATCTCAATCAGGTGGTTGACTGGCCTGTAAAATCTTTATGTTTCTTCAAATAAGATAAATAGAAAATTTAGGCTCAAGGAAATTGGCCAAATTTGTCCTTCTCCTGCGCCTATTTATGAGCTAATATTAAAGCGTAAAGGTTGAAATGAGGGTCAGTTTTAATCAGCCAGCTTTTATTCCCTGGGGCGGCTTTTTTGCTCGCCTCCAGCAGTCTGACTTAATGATCCTTCTTGATGATACCCAATTTGCCCGTGGCTTTACCTATGTCAACCGCAATCGTCTGAAGGGACCATCGGGAGAAATCTGGATAACAGTTCCGATTAAGAAAAAAGGATTAGGACAACAGATGATTAACCAGCTAAAAATTTTTCAATCCGAAAAATTTTCTAAAAATTTTCTGGCCTTACTAAGGCATTATTATGGTCATTCAGTTTATTTTGATAGCCTTTACCCAAAGCTATCAATTAACTTTGAATATGCAAAAGATAATTTCCTGGCGCTAATCCTTTCAACCTTAAATTTGCTGAAAGGCGCTTTTGGTCTTAAAACTCCATTTTTGCTTCAATCTGAAACCGGCCTCAGGCAAAAAGGAGCCCGACTGCTGATTGAGCTGGCTAAGGCTGCTGGTGCGACCGAAGTCCTTTTGCCGAACTTAATCCAGCGCCATCTTGATTTAAGAGAATTTACTCGGGCTGGCCTGAAGATTTTCTGCCTTAAATATAACCAGTATCCTTACCCCCAATTTTGGGGAGAGTTTTTGGGAAATTTATCGGCCGTTGACCTTTTCCTCTGCCTTGGACCAGAGGGCCGGCAAATAATTGAAAAAAGCACTAAAGTTGTTTCGCCAGAATGTTAAGCTATCACCCGTATCCCCTGCTCCGTCAGGTCAAATTGCGGCTATCTTCCCCATTCCGAAAAATTAAATATTCCCGGGTTAGAGCATAGACTGAATTTTCAATTTCTAAAAGTTCAGCCACTACCTTTTGAATTTTTAGGGGCTTTTGTGGATTGAAATCAAGATAAAAATAAACCCGGTCCCAGGATGGCTCATAAGTTATTTTTATTTGGCCCTCGAATTTGAGGGCATAATCAGAGATATAATCGGGATTTAATTTATCTTCAATCGGGCAATGGCGTTTTATCATTTCATCCGTTAGGTCCAGGCTATAAACTAATTGAGTGATATCTTGATAAAGCGGCCGGCAATCAGGGGAACATTCTTTTAAGCCGATAAATCTCAAACCTTCTGGCAACACCAGATTAATTTTCGATAAAAAGTCCGGCTTCGAGATGAAAGAAAGTGCTCTAAATTCCAGGATTTCTGCCAGCCCGGCCATACCTAAGGGCATCGCTGGACCGAATGAGATTAGCATTTTTGGATTAAAACCCTTAGAAAAGGCTATAGGCAAATCTGCCCGGCGAAAAGCTCTTTCTAATTGGTTCAACAAATCATTATGGGAAAAAAATCTGGCCAGACCAGTTTTTTGAAAGGCGGCTCGATAACGAATCGGAGATAGAGAGAGAGATTCAGGCGGAGTTTTAATTTCTATCGCCGGCCAAGGCTGGCCACTTTCCTTTTCTAATTTCAGTTTTTCGTTTTCTTTAACCTTATAAGCCGGCCAGAGGCAGGCCTGGCAAGTCTGGCAATCACTCTCTTGGCAGCTTGGACTGTACTTAGCTTGGAGAGCCATCTGGAGCTCATTTTTAAAATGTGATTTTTTTATTCCAGTTTCGATTATATCCCAGGGCAATTCGGCTTCGAGGTCAATTTTCTTTAAATATGATTGATAATCAAGGGATTTTTTTTCAAAGGCTTTTTCCCAGAGTTCAAAACGGAAAAGATCGAACCAGCCATCAAATCTGGCTCCAAGAAGATAGGCTTCCTCCAACACCTGTCCTAATTGGCGATCGCCTCTGGAAAACACAGCTTCTAAGATAGAAGTTTTTATCCGATGTTCTTTTAACTCAACCTTTTTCCATTTCCTGATATTCTTTTTAATGAAGTCTTGTTTTTGAACAAGAATCTTTTCCTCTTCCATGGCCAACCACTGGAAAGGAGTATGAGGTTTGGGAATGAAAGAAGAAACACTAAGACTTATTGCTGGCTGACTTCCCAGTACTTTTTTCCCTAAATCCACCAACTGGCCAATTAAATTGATGATGGCCTTAAGATCGTCCTCAGTTTCAGTCGGTAGACCAATCATAAAATAAAGTTTTAAACGTCGCCAGCCCTGCTCAAAGGCGTAGCTGGCGGCCTTAAATAACTCTTCATCTGAAATCTTTTTATTTATCACCCGGCGAAGTCGTTCGCTTCCCGCCTCTGGTACTAAGGTAAATCCAGTCTTCCTGATTTTAACTATATCTTCCACCATCCGGGGGGAAAGCCCTCCTGGCCTTAATGAAGGCAAAGAAATTGAAGTCTTTTTTCTTTCCAGAAAGGGCAGTAACTGTTCAATCACTGATTCGAGGTAAGGGTAATCGCCCACTGATAGAGCATTAAGCGACAACTCTTCATAGCCAGTCTGGACTAGCCCAGAGTAAGCTGACTGAACTATCTGGTTCTTCGGACGATAACGGTAAGGGAAATAAAGGCTGGTAGCCTGACAAAAACGGCAGTTTTGCGGGCAGCCTCTGGCTACTTCTATCTGGAATCGATCAAAAATCGTCTGGATATTGGGAACAATAAATTTATCAGGCGGATTAGCCTTTTCTAAAGGATAAATTAATCTTTTTCTTATTTTTTCCGGAAAACCTGGCTGCGGTTGAGGAATTAGTAAAAAACTCTTCGTCTGGCTTTGAGTCGGGTAAAAATAGGGAATATAGACTCCTGGAAGATGGGCAAAACTCTTAAGCAACTCTTCCCTATTTTTAACCCCTCCCTTTATCTGAAGATAATGATCGATAACCTCAAAAAAGCTTTCTTCCCCATCACCTAAGACAAAGATATCAATAAAATTACTGAGAGGCTCAGGATTGAAAGCGGCCGGGCCGCCAGCAATTATTAACGGATGATATAAATCTCTTTCCGCCGTTAATAACGGAATTTGCCCTAAATCCAGCATAGTCAGCAGATTGGTATTATTTAATTCATATAAAAGGGAGAAACCCACTATATCAAAATCATTCAAGGGGATTTTATTCTCCAGGGAATACAAGGGAAGATTATTTTTTCTCAGCTGTTCCTCAAAGTCAGGCCAGGGAGCATAAACCCTTTCCGCCAGAAGGTCATCTCTCTGATTGAGAAGATAATATAAAATTTTCTGGCCTAAGTATGACGAGGCGATTTCATAAACCTCGGGAAAAGCCAGAGCTACTTTGATTTTAACTCCTTCGGGATTTTTCTTTATGGACTCCCATTCACCGCCAGTATATCTACCGGGTTTTTGGACCTGACGCCAGAGAGATTCCAGCTCATTTATATTTAAGCTCGGGCTTTCTTTTTTGATCATCGAAAATTAACCCTCTCTTTCTGGTTAGACTGATAAAATTAAACAAAGACAAATCTTCTCATCCGGACATTCAGCACCAATCCGCAGATAAGGTAATTGGCTAAGAGAGATGAACCTCCATAACTTAAAAGCGGAACAGGAATCCCGGTAATGGGAAAAAGGCCGATAATCATCATTATGTTGATAAAAAATTGGGTGGCGATTAACATAGCCGATAGAAAAACGATATAAACTCCAGCCCTATCAGGAGAAACACTTATAGTTGAAAATAATCGATAGAGAAAAAGAAAATAAATACCGAAAACTAAGATTATTCCCAGAAAACCAAGTTCTTCGCCGATGACAGCCACGATAAAATCGGTATGCCTGGCCGGCAGAAAACGGAGCTGGCTCTGGGTTCCTTTGCGATAGCCCTTTCCAACTAGTCCGCCTGAACCAATGGCAATCTTTGATTGACGAAGTTGATAGCCGGAGCCACGAGCATCCTGGTCCGGAGTCATCAAAGTTTCAATTCTCTTTTTCTGATATTCTTTTAGCCCGTAATTCCAGCCAACAAAACCAATTAAAATTCCCAGGATAAGAAGGGTAATTATATGTTTTTTTTTCATTCCGGCCAGAATATAGGTTCCCAGAAGAATTGGCAGGTAGGTCAAAGCCGTCCCCAGGTCGGGCTGCAAGGCAGTCAATAAAAAAGGGAGGGCCACGATAGCTGAACTTATTATCAGAGCGCGCAAGGACATTCTATCTTCCCGATACTCAGAAAAGATCCTGGCCAGAAGAAGAATAACTGCCAGCTTGGTTAGCTCAGAAGGCTGAAATTGAAAATGGCCGATAACAATCCAGCTTTTCGTATGAGCAACCATTTTCCCAAAAAGCAAAAGGCCCATGAGGAGGGCATTCATAAAAATATAAAATTGCCAGGAAAAGGAAAGCATAATTTTATAATCAATTAAAAGAAAAATAAAAAGAGCAATAAGGCAGACTAATAAAAAAACTATCTGCCGCCAGACGTACTGGCTGGCCTGAAAATAAATAGCACTGTAGACAAAAATTATTCCTATCAAGGAAATAATTACCATCAATAAAACGGTAGTTACATCAATTTCCCGGAAGATTCGTCTGTCTAACATATTTTTCTCGGTAGAGTTTGAAAATTTCTCCGGCCAGGGGGGCCGCGGCCTGACCTCCCATTCCCCCATATTCTACCAGCACCGTTACTACAATCTGAGGATGGTAACGCGGGGCAAACCCAGAAAACCAGGAATGAGGTTTTTTTATTTCCCCGCCTTTTTGAGCCAATTTTTCAGCTGTTTCTCGGCTAATTACCTGGGTTGAACCAGTCTTGCCGCAGATGTCGAAACCCGGTTGATAGGCTTCATGTCCGGTGCCTCCATCATTAACCGAACGCCACATCCCTTCTATTACCTTCTCGAAAACTTCGGTCGGGATATCGACTCGATCTCCATTCTCCTCATGGCTTTCTTTTTTAATTAAGGTTGGAACAATCTTTCTCCCTCGATTGGCCACGCAGGCTGTCAAAGTAGCGATCTGGAGCGGCGTCACCAGCAATGGTCCCTGTCCTATTGCCACCGAAATTGTTTCCCCTGGATACCAGGCTTCACCCATAACTCTCTTTTTCCAGGAAGAAGATGGAACAGTTCCCTCCTTTTCCCCGGGAAGATCTATTCCTGTTTTTTGGCCGAGTCCTAAAATCCGGGCATAATTGGCAATAGTATCAATATTTATTCGGCGGCCGAGTTGATAGAAATAAATATTGCAAGAATTTTTGATGGCTTCTGGCAAATTTAAGTTTCCGTGTCCAGGTTTAAACCAGCAGAAAAATTGTTTTCCATAAATTTCTAAGCTCCCGGAGCAGAAAAAAGTAGAATTTTCAGTTATTACTCCGGTGCTCAGGGCAGTTAAGGCCATAACTATCTTGAAAATTGAACCGGGTGAATAAAGCCCCCGGATTACTCTATTTTCCAAGGGCTTCCCGGGATCGCTAATAATAGACAGCCACTCATCAGACGAAAACCGAGTTATAAAGCGGTTGGGATCATAAGCTGGCGAGCTGGCCAGGGCCAGGCATTCACCTGTCCTGGGGTCAAGCACTACTATTGCTCCTTCTTTCCCCTGAAGCAGTTCTTCAGCCTTTTTCTGGAGATCAAAATCAATCGATAATATCAGATCATTACCCTTGCTTGGCTCAATTTTTTTAACCTCACCTTTAGAGCGACCTAAGCTATCAACCATTTCGACTAACTTTCCATCCTGGCCGGTTAAGAGATCATTATATTGTCTTTCGAGTCCGGCTTTTCCCACCATTTCTCCACCATGCCAGGTTCGATTTTGATTAGCCTTTAGTTCCTCCAGGGAGACTTCCTGTAAATAACCAAGCAAGTGGGCCGCGGTCAAACCGAATGGGTAGAATCTTTTTGGTTCTACGTCGACTCTAATTTCGGGAAATTCTTCCTTTCTGGCCTCAATTACCGCCACTTCCGACAGCTTCAAATTATCTTTTATAATAATCGGTTCAAAAGCGGGCAGAATTCGGTAGCGCTCAATTCTGTTCTTTAATTCCTCTTGATTTAATCCTAATAAGGAGCTCAATCCGGCGATAGTTTTCTGATAATCCCTGACATTTTCTCGAATTAAGGAAACCTTAAAACTTGGCGAATTGTCAGCCAGAATAACTTTCTGCCGATCCAAAATTAACCCTCGGGGAGCAGGAATATCAAGTTCTCTCAAGCGGTTGGCCTCGGCCATTTTCCAATATTTTTCATAATCAAATACCTGAATTTTCCAATAGTAAGCCAGGATGAAAAGCATCAGGACGGCTAATAAATAAAAAGTTATCTTTGATCTTCTAATTATCCGGCTTAAATCCTCATAAATTCTGGCCATTTAAATTCTTCAACCAGTAGTTTTTAATTTATGAAAAAAAGTTATCAGAGCGGCAGTTATCAGAGTGGTCGCCACTGGCTGCAAATAAATCTCTGGCCGGCTATAAAGCAGGCTTTTTTTGAAAATAAAATAATAGAAAATTACCCAGATAATCAACTGGAGCAAACTGAAAAAAAAGAGAAAAATAATTTTTTTGTAAAATGTATTTAGGTTTACTTTCTGGCTGGTCCAACCTAATAAAAAGCCAGCAATAGTTAAAGATAGGCCAGCCAAGCCAAAAATACTATGAGAAAAAGCATCCTGAAGTAAACCAGCTATAGTTCCCATCACCGCTCCCTCTATCTCCCCATAAATCAGGGCTGAAAAGAAAACCAGGATGGCCCAAGCATTGATTAAGAGGACCAGGACTGGATTTAGACTTCCAAGAAGAGAATAAAAGGCCGCCGCCAGAACCAACCCTAAAAATAAAACCAATCCTTTTCTTACCAACTTTTACCTCATTATTTCTGTGGTCTTCAAAATAGCGACCAGCTCCAGATCTCTTAAATCAAAATATGGCTTAACTACTATTCTTTTAAAGACCCCTTTATCGGCCGAGACCGAAATTATCTGACCAACTTTTATCCCGGGAGGATAAATTTTATCGAAGCCAGATGTTTGGACTTCATCTCCTTTTACTCCCAAAGGCGAAGAAGCCACCACATATTTAATTACACATTGACCCTGACCATCCCCAGAAAGGATTCCGGGCATTTTATCAGAAGAAGAGATAACTCCAACGCCACTTTCTTCAGAAGTAATCAGAACCACTCTGGCAGCATGGTCGGCAATGGGCTCAGCCGTCCGTCCGACTAAGTTACCCCATTTATCACAGACAGGAAGATTTATGACGATTCCATCTTCTGTCCCCCGATTTATTATGGCCGACCGGTAATAATTGGAGGTATCAAAGCCGACTATTCTGGCCGGAATTATTGAGCCGGGAAGATCCTTTAGAACCTTTTCCATTTCCTTCTGCTCTAAAATCAGACGTAATTTCTCCCTCAACAGCTGGTCTTCCTGCCTGAGAAAAAAGTTTTCTTTTTTCAACTCCTGATTTTCTTTTCGGGTTATTCGCCAACCCTTAAATTCTTGCCACTCCTCAGCCAGAAACCGATAGCTTCCAACCACTATCTTTGGCACCGGGGAAAAGGCCACAAAGAAAATTTTTTCCAGAAGGCTTTCCTTACCGCCGTAAGGAACCTGAATAGAAATTAAAAGCAGATTAAAAAAAACTAAAAAACTGGCCACCCAGAATTTATTTTTGACCAGTCGGAAAATTGACATCCGCTTTCAGTGAATTCCCTCATTCTATAGAAATCTTTTTTAGTAGATCCAAATCATCAAGTAATTTACCGGCTCCCATTACTACCGAGGTTAAGGGATCTTCAGTTAGAAAAACTGGCAACTGAGTTTCTTCTCGTATTCTTTTATCGAGGTTTTTAAGCAGAGAGCCGCCACCAGTGAGAATTATTCCCCGGTCAATAATATCGGCCGAAAGTTCTGGAGGGGTCCTCTCCAGAGCAATTCTGACGGCATTGATAATGGCTGAGACTACTTCTTCTATGGCCTCTCGGACCTCCTGATCATCAACCACGATGGTCCTGGGAATTCCTTCTCTCAAATCTCGCCCTTTTATCTCCATAGTCAGGGATTCATCCAGAGGATAAGCGGAACCTAATTGTATCTTTACCTGTTCGGCAGTTCTTTCGCCAATCAGGAGGTTATATTTCTTTTTTAAATACTGGATTATAGCTTCATCCATCTCATTGCTGGCCACCCGGATTGAATGGTTAAAAACTATCCCGTTTAAAGAGATTACCGCTATGTCTGTTGTTCCCCCACCGATATCTACAATCATATTTCCAGTTGGTTCTGAAATTGGCAAATTTGCTCCGACCGCCGCCACCATCGGTTGTTCGACGATATATACCTCTGAGGCCTTAGCTCTCAAAGCCACATCCTTAACCGCTCTCCGCTCGACTTGAGTTATTCCCGTGGGTATGCCAATAACTATTCTTGGCCTGAGTAAAAAGCTGCGGTTATTCATGGCTTGCTTGATAAAATAATCAAGCATCCTTTCAGCTATCTCAAAATCGGCAATTACTCCATCTCGCATTGGTTTAATGGCTATGACATTATTAGGAGTTTTGCCGAGCATCTCCTTGGCCCGGTTTCCTACCGCTTCAATTTTTCCTGTTTGGGTATTTACCACTACAATTGATGGTTCTTGAACTACAATCCCTCTACCCTTCATATAGACCAGGGTATTGGCGGTACCAAGATCAACAGCTAAATCACAAAATAATCTGTCTTTTATCCAGCTCCAGACACCCATAGCTATCCTTTCTTTATAATATTTCCAAAAGCAATATTTAGCACAAAAATTACCGCCTGGCAAATAGTATTTTAGCCTGGAGAGACAAAAATTGTCTTGACTTACCCCTTAATTTTTTAATATACATAGAAGAAAAATAAAAACTGGAAAGGAGAGGTAAATGGATTATAAACCTTACGTTCCAGAAAAGACCGAGATGAGAGAATTTACCCTTAGAGCAATAATTCTTGGACTCATAATGACGGTAATTTTGGGAGCCGCCAATGCCTACCTTGGATTGAGAGCTGGAATGACTATTGCTGCCACTTATCCGGCCGCAGTAATTGGCATGGCTTTGCTAAAAATAATGCGCGGTTCAATCCTGGAAGAAAACATTGCCCGAACGGTAGGTTCAATCGGCGAATCGGTAGCCGCGGGAGCAATTTTTACCATCCCGGCCTTTCTAATCACCGGGGCCTGGACTAAGTTCAATACCTTGGATGCTTATATTAAATCGACCGCCCTGATGTTTGTTGGAGGACTCCTGGGAATATTATTTGTAACTTTCTTACGCCGAATTATGGTCACTGATCCGGAATTACCATTCCCAGAATCAGTAGCCGCAGCCGAAATTCATAAAGCCGGGCAAAAGGGCAGCGCTGGAGCGAAATTCTTGTTCCAGGCGATGGGAGTCGGTTCGCTGATATATTCACTTGGAGTCATTCAGCTTTTTTCTGCTTCCAAAGATTTTATCATCAGATTAGGAAAGATAGGCTCAAGTTTCGTACGAATGGGCGCTTCTAAAGATGCTGGTACCATAGGGACGGGCGGAGTGGTTAGTGTCGCTGGACCAGGGATTTTCCCGGCCTATATTGGTGTCGGCTATATAATCGGACCAAGACTGGCCTCTTTAAACTTCGCCGGAGGAGTTTTGGCCTGGGGTTTATTTGCTCCGCTTTTAATGTATTTCCTTGGTCCGCAATTAGTAGAAAAGTTCTATGGGCCGAGCGTGGCCATGTCTGATGTTCCCTGGCCGGATTTGGTGGCTAATGTCTGGAAATTTATCATCCGACCAATTGCGGTCGGCGGGATGCTGGTTGGTGCCGGCTATACCCTTTTCCGGATGAGAAAAAACCTGGCAGTTGGAATTAAAAGGTCAATCAGTGATGTCAAAAAAGCTGCTGAAAAAACCGAAATTACTTCCAGGATAGAAAAAGATCTGAATACCAGATTAGTCCTGTTTTTGATGGCCCTGACAGTAATAATGATGATTTTTGTTTATAAGGTTTTTTCTGGAAGTTATACCCCAGCTATTTTAGCTGCTCTGGTTATGGCTTTAGCCGGATTCTTTTTTGCCGCCGTCTCCGGGAATCTTGTGGGAACTATAGGCTCCTCCAATAACCCCATCTCCGGACTTACCCTGTCGACCTTGATCATAGCTGGGCTGCTAATGGTCTTAATCGGAGCCAGAGGCACCGAAGGCGTAATCGCCGTCCTGGGAGTTGCTTCAGTTGTCTGTGTTTCTTCGGCCGTAGCCGGAGAAATGCTCCAGGATTTAAAAGTCGGTCATATCCTCGGAGGCACTCCCTGGAAGATGCAGGTCGGCGATATTTTTGGCGTTTTAATAGCTTCGCTCCTTCTATATTTTCCATTGATGATTCTCCATGGAGCTTTCACCTTTGGCAGCAAGGATCTGCCCGCCCCGCAAGCCGGACTGATGGCGGCCA
>PNJE01000112.1 GCA_002877915.1 Candidatus Aminicenantota bacterium | reverse complement strand
GCGGGTTTCCCCTGACCCGGAGCTCGAACTCTGGCAGGCCATCTTTAAACCAGAGGCTCCAGTATTCAGCTTTAAAATGGCTGACCTCAGTCAGAACCTGGTTGTTTCTTATCCAGTTAAAAATGTACTGACTTTTGTTGCTTCTACTTACCTTAACGTAGCGACTGAATCGCCTGAAGAACCACCGCCGATGGAAAAACTTTTTCACAGCGACGGGTTGGCTCAAATTCGTCTGAAACCCATAACTGATGCGCGCTATTCCCGGACTGTCCAGCTCAGGACAACTCAGCAGGTCATGGCTCAATCAGTCAGGCACGAAGCTGAAAGTCAGAAAATAAAAGCAGTTCAAATTACCCCTGTCCCGCAACCCCCAAAAGATTTCTTTTTACTTCGAGATTTTTACAAACCGAAAAACCGGATAACCATCGACCCGAAGACTCAGCAGCCGATAATCAAGAAGGTTCCCATTACCAAGCCCGAGATTGATTTTCACCAGGCGTTAGCCTTCCTCACTAACTACCCCGCTCTGATGAGGCTCCTTGGACTGGCCCTTGACTTCGAGATGGAGGTTCCATCTGATTTTCCGTCCAGTGGCTGGATTAAAATCGTGCCTGAAGGGAGAACAGACGAGACGCCCAGGACTGCCTATAATTTTGACCCAAGTCGTGGGGTATTTGAACCAGCCCCTGGGAAAAAACCTGCGGACGTGATAAACGGTTTCCTCAACCTCGCTGACGAAGAGCAGTACGACTTAGTGCAACTTGATGTAGACTCCGTCGCTCTAAAAACAGCTGAACTGGCCGACACAGCAGAAACCAAGGAAAAAGCCGATTTGCCAGCTCTCCGCTCCAGTGGCCTTGGAGTGGTCAAAAATGAACAGGCAAAAAGCGTGGCCGAGGTATTCGTGCGGGCGGTCGAATTGAACACTGACCTGACCCATAAGAAAGAGTTAACTTTCTACGCTGAAGACTTGGTCCAGGGTTGCCGGGTGGATGTCTGGGATGAAAAATCGAAGCAATGGCATTCCCTTTGCCAGCGAATTGGCACTTATAAATTTTTAAGGCTTAACCGAGAGCTTACGCTGGAGGACGAAGGTTTCATCTCCCCCGCCGTAACTCAATCAGCAGATGAATCCTCCAATGATATTTTCGTCCATGAATCCCTTTTTCACTGGGATGGCTGGAGCTTGGTGGCCCCGCGCCCCGGGAAAACCATAGACCCAAACGACAATCCACAGTCTATAGAAAATAAAGCCATCAGTGATTTCCTCCTGGAAACGCGGTTTAAACCCAAGCCTGCCTCGCTCCCGCGCTTGCGTTATGGAGTGGGCTACAGATTAAGGGCCAGAGCGGTAGACCTGGCTGGAAATAGCCAGCCACTGGAAAATCCGGATGATAGCTGTGCCATACCGGCTCCATCAAAGTCACCTTTTACCTTCAGCCGTTTTGACCCGGTACCTTCACCCCAGGTCATTCTCCGGGAAGCACCAAAAAGTGGAGAAAATGTTGACCACGTGGTGATAAAAAGTTTTAATGAATCCCTGGCTAAGGACTCTGTTCCCACCAGCCAGGTGGCTGACCGCCATCTTGCTCCACCGAAAATTTCCCAGCTTGACTCTGAATTTCACGGAATGTTTGATGGGGCTTCTGGTATTAAACCTGAAGTCTATTCTTTAATCTGCCAGAGAGACGCTGGCCAGTTAAAAGAAATCGAACCAGGCGAACAAATTGAGGTACCTTATTTCCCTGACCCCTGGGCCCGTGGAGCCTGTATTCGAGGGCTGCCCTACGGAGCACCAGATCCGATGATGATTGAATTTTCAGGCGATTGGCCTGATTTTCGGCCCTTTAGAATAAGCTTGCAGGAAGGAAGCCAGCCAGCTCGGTGGGACAGCTCTTCCAGGGTTCTCACCGTCTTTCTGAAAAAGGGGGAATCTGTTACCCTGCGAATTAGTTGCTATTTCCCGGAAAGGTTTCTCCCCATCCAGGGGCTCTACCGCTGGCTGGAAAAACCCGAAAGAATCATTCCTCTAAAAGTCATGCAGCCGCCGCATGGGCTGCCTGAGGGCCAGGTCCAAATGCTCAAGACCTTGCAGCCGCCAAAGATCGACCTTTCTAAGTTGCGAACGATATCGCTTCAGGGACGCAACTGGTTAATGACACCTTTCCGTGAAATAACCCTGATGCACGCAACACTTCAACCTGTCGGCCAACCAGTTAACAAATCGCTCGAAGCAGAAAGAGGGCTGGGCCAGACCTCCGCTGTTTTGTATGGTGAGTTTGAAGTTCATGGACCGAGCACTTCCAAGGCCGAACTTTTAGCCAACTGGAAAGAACCGGTGGATTATTTAAATGAGCCCGGGCCAAGGGTCCTTGAGGGAAAAGCTCACGTGCTTGAATTCAAAATTGACCAGGTTATGTCCAGTCTGGAACTTACTCCCAGGCCCGAAGCCAGCCCAAAGATAAACCAACCTGGGAGCTTCGAACTTCAAACCAAGTCGGTAACTGCAGCTATGGTCAAAGCACCACAAACTCCGGTTTATCGGCACGAGTTTGGCGATACGAAGTTCCGGAAAGTTAATTACTGGCTGGTCGCCACTACAAGATACATGGAGCAATTTCCATCAAATGAACTCCCAGAAGAAACGGGTTACACCAGGTCGAGCAACCCAGTGGAAGTTAAGGTTCTGAACACCGCACCGCCAGCTATGCCGAAAGTCCTCTATGTTATGCCTTCCTTTAAATGGGAAAGGGACAAGCAGGGCACGAGCTTTAAGAGCACCAGAAAAAGTGGCCTACGCATATACATAGAAAGGCCATGGTATTCTACTGGGGAAGGTGAACTTTTAGCTGTAGTTTTGCCACCCGGAATTACCATTACCCCGCGGAAACCCTTAGCTACACCCGTTAGCCGTAAGAACGAGCCTCAGTCTTCTCAGAGAATCCAGCCCATGGCCCAAAAACGGGCCGTAGCTGGAAGCTTTCAGGTGAACGTGCCACCGGTTGATGAAAGGTATAAGCCTTATGTCACTTTGTGGGGAACTGACCCCATCTGGCGGTCTGGGCCACTTTCGCCGCCGGAGTATCCGGGGCCAGAAGCCTTTCCATCTGCAGTGGAGGTCATGGGCGATTTGCCTCTTCTTGAACTGCCGCAGGATAAAAAATTTATCGCTGTTGGGCACCAGGTGGAATATGATGAAGAACGTCAGCTGTGGTTCTGCGACCTCGAATTTGACCCGGGCCAGGCTTATTTCCCGTTTATCAGGTTGGCGTTGGCCAGGTTCCAGCCAGATTCTGTACCTGGAGCTCACCTATCTAAGGTGACAGTAGCTAATTTCGCTCAAATTCTTCCCGAAAGAAGCCTGGTCGTCTCATTCAATCCTTCTAAATTGACTGAAATAAAGGTAACCCTATCCGGTAAATCCTATATCCAGGGTTATGCCGGAAGCGGTCCTGGTGAAGTAGAAGTAGCCCTCGAAACCAAGAAGCTTAACTTACCTGATGAACTGGGCTGGGAACCAATCAAAGACGCGGTTATTACTCTAAAACCACAGCGAGCCAGCGCCTCTGAATTCGGCTCTTTTATCTGGCAGGGGACGCTAAATCTGCCCAAAGGAATTAAGCTCCAGGATTACAGAATTATCGTCAAAGAATATGAACTATTTGACACCGACGAAATTGACAAAACCGCCATGACCGTGGCGGCAGTTCCTCAAAAGTACAAACGCTTGGTCTATGCTGAAACTATCAAACTGATGGACCTTTAATCGAGATCTTGAAGACAAAGAGATAAAAGATATCCATTGCCTCTAAATAGATTGGGCAGCAAATTTACCTTGCTTTTGATTTTTAACTAAGCGCCAAGAAAATTATTGGTTATTGTCGACTATGAAAGATTTTGGGCTGCCGCTAGAGAAAGAATGAGGCAAACCGGTCATTAACCTTTTTAATGTTTTGGCTCTACCGTTACTTCAGTAGATGACGATGGGATTAATATTAGCCAGCTTCGCAACCCGAAATTAAATGGTAATAAAAAGTACTAAATTAGTAATAAATTATTCAACTGCCAGATCTTTCTACAAGATTTTTAACGAAACGCACAGGTCGTTATTTTCCCATCGTCTTTCCCCGCAGCCGCCAAAGCCAGGCTTTCTCTCTGAAAAACGTTTTTTTCATCTTTTCCGTCCATAAACCAGGAAGAACTAAAATTTTTCGCTTAAAAAGTTAAAAAGTAGAAAAGTAGTACCTAGAAAAGCAGAACCTGTTCTTTCGATCATTTAAAGTAAGGTTTAGCCCTTATTGAAGCCCAGCGATGGTCAACGATAGGTGGATGGTAATTTTGAAGTTCCAGAGCCTGTATTTGCCGGCAGGGCGTTTTTTTTAATTCAGGAACATATTTTCTTATATAGCGGCATTCCGGGTCGTATTTGGCCGCCTGAAGCTGAGGGTTGAAAAGACGAAATGGCCGAGGGTCAGCGCCGACGGAAGCTGACCACTGCCAGTTTCCGGTATTAACCACCTCATCATAATCGAGAAGATATTTTTTGAAAAACTTCTCTCCCACTCTCCAGTCAATAAGCAAGTCCTTGGTCACAAAGGAAGCCACCACCAACCTCGCCCGGTTGTGCATCCAGCCTTCTTCCTTGAGCTGATTGATGGCCGCATCTATTAGCAGATACCCGGTCCTGGCTTCTTCCAATGCTCTAAGGTCTTCCTCCCGGTTGAGCCATTTCAGCCCACGCCGTTTTTCCTGGAATTCAAGGTCTTGAGTCCAGGGAAAGTAATAGCCGATGTGGTACCAGAATTCCCGCCAAGCCAGTTCTTTGACCAACTGGCTGTCTGCTGAGAGTTTTTTTCTAACCTGGTCAAAAACCTGACGGATTGAGACCAGACCAAACCTGAGGGCCACTGACAGCCGGCTGGTGCCGTCAAGGCCCAGCTGGTTCCGATTATCCTCATATCCTTTAAAATCAAATTGCTTAAGCCGAACTTCGGCATAATCTGGATTCCAATGCCTGTTCTTCTGATATGGTATCAACTTTATGGTCTCAGCCAGCGACGGCCAGTTAAGCTCCGGCGTCCTGAGAAGGCCTGGTTCAGGCAGCACAGAAACTTCTTGTTGGGCCAGGGCCAATCCCCATAGCCTGAAAAAAGGGCTGTAAACTTTTCGGGCCTCAATTTTCTCAGGCGGAACCAGAAGGGAATCATTAAAATCCTTAAAAACAACTCCCTGCTTCCGGCACAGGGCTTCTACTTTCTTCTGAGTTTTTTCACCAGTCCAAGAATAACTGCGGTTAGTGTAAAGGGCGTCAGGTTTTAAGTCTGAGATGAGCTGGGCAAAAATTTCTTCTGGCTGGCCGTAAAAAACATAAAGCCGGCTGCCTTTTTTTCTGAGCTGGCCATCAAGTTGCTTAAGAGCAGCCACCAGAAATCCGGTCCTCGTTTGAGGGCCGTTTAGCTCAGCCAGTAATTTTTTATCAAAAATGAAAACCGGGACCAGTTCGGTCGCGTCCCTGGCAGCTTCCCCTACTCCCTTGTTGTCCAGCAGCCTCAAATCCCGCTTGAACCAGAAAAGGGCTCGCAATTATCTCTCTCTAATCCTTCCTTTCTGCCTCTCTCAGTGATGAACAATGCTTTTTACCACAACGAAAGGAGAGAAGCCATAGCGGGCACCATCCCAGGTACAAGAGCGATCGGCATCAAAATCGAGGGTAATCTTAACCGAGCCGTCAGCCAGAACTGTAAAACTGCAGGGAATAGTAACTGTCACCGGTGGATCCATGGTAATAGTAAAAGTTCTTTCGGCGGTGACAATCTGCACCTGAGAAATGACCAACTTAATAGCCGAATAGTTGCCGGCTGGTAGCTGCAGGGCAGCCAGTTTTTCTTCTCGACCTTTTAAACCAATTAAGTCCAAGGTCTTTGGTTGGCTGAGAACATTATCAGTCCACGTCTGGCGGTCTTCATTCCGGAGATAAATAGCATCAATGGTCACATACACGTGCTGCAACCCATAGGCCGGGGCATCGGTCATATAAAGTTCGAAGTTGGAGGAAGACTTAGGCGAACAGCTGAATTGAATTAAAAGTAGAACCAGAGATAGAGCCAGAATTACTTTTTTCATTTGCCTGCCTCCTTATCATTTTAATTTATCTTAAAAATAATTGCCTGTCAAACTCCGGCTCCTATCCGCCTCTCGGCAGAAAAAATTAATTAATATCATCGTTTTTTTATTGCCTTTATCTAAAATTTTACCACCTTTTAATTAACTCATTTTATAATCAGCAATTAATGGGCCAAAATGATAAATATTTGATTTTAATAAAGATAACCACAAAACAAGAATGGAAATAGGCAACAATTTTGCTCCTCTTCTTACAATTTTGTCAGTCGGACAGCTTCTAATAATAAATTGCTCGAAAAACTGAACAATAATCTTTTTTTAAAAAACAGGGGGGTTACCTGAGCAATATAGGATGCTTTTATTGTTTAATAACCTGAGACAAAGAACTTTTGGCCGAGCGCTCTTGGTCGTTTGAAATTTTTAAGCTTATAAGCCGCAGAAGAACTATCCCGAATAATTATTCTTAGCTGACCGTTAGCCCGCCTATTGCCCTTTAAATTCCCGAGCATCAATTTATCTACTTTTTAATTCCACTCGATTCCACATAGTTTTTAACTTTTTCTATGGTAGATTTTATGTTTTCCCGATATATCAAGCCGCTTATAAACTCAGGGAGAGGAAAGCCAGGTCGCAGATAACTGCCATACCGACCGATAGTTTGGTTCTCACCAGCAGGATAAAGCCTCCAGAAGCCAAACAGTTCTTTAAGGTCGTTTTTAGCTTCTGGATCAAGTTCCCACCACAACAAATGGTTTTCGGGCTGAAAATGATGAATTACTGTATATCTTACTTTCCGACCGAGAACTTTCACCACGAACTCAAGCCGATTAAAATCTGGGCCGTTTTCCAGGAGACTGATTTTTTCAATCTCTCTAAGATAATCATTTTGCCGTTCAGTTGCCGACAAAACCGACCAGACGACATTTACCGGGCGATTAAATTTCAAAGCGGCTGAAATTAAGGTTTTATCCCGGCCGATAATTTCCGGCAAAGAGACAATTACCACCTCATCAGAGAAAACGGCTCTCTTTTGTTGCTCGGCCAGTCCTTTTAAGCCGTCAGTTCCAAAGTCGAGGAGCTCCGGCCGGAAAGACAAATTCTTTGCCTGCGGACTCTGAAAGCTACCGGCCAGCAGATCATCTGACATAAATAGGCCAGTCGAGGCCAGAGCCACCACCATCATGCCCCAGACAGATGATATAAACTTTCCTTTTTGGTTCTTTCGCCGGAGAAGGCCTTTTATTTTTCTCCAGAGCATTGCTTTCAGCCTATTTTATCTAATCAGCCAGGACCTCCCGACCGACAGCTTTTTGCAGAGAAAGAAGGCTTAGAGTAAATTGATAAATTGCCTGCAATCTGATGAATTCGGCTTCAGTATAGGCATCTTCCGTATCCATCAGATCAAGATTAGTAATGGTGCCAGCTTCATAATGAGACCGGGCATAATCCAGGGCTTTTTTCGCCTGCTGAAGATTGACCTCGACGAGATTAAGCTTTTGCTCGCTTGACTTTAAATCACTCAAAGCTTCCAGAACTTCAGTTTTAATCATATCTTCTACTTCTTGCTGCTGGCTTCGGCTTACTCTTAAATTGGCTTCGGCCTCGGCCTTCAGCGCTTGAGTCAAATGACCATCAAAAATGGGTACATCGACTTCCAAAGCAGCGGCAAAATTAAACTTCATCGTATTAAGATTGGGAATGAATCCATTTTTTAAGCCGCCCATTAAATTTAAACTGACTGAGGGTTTGTTATGCAAGCTGGCAAAGTCCAGACCGAGGGAGGCAATTTTAATCTGGTCCTCAACTGTCTTCATTTCCATTCTCTGCTTCAAAGCTTCCTGAATTAAAGTCTCTTCGTCCAATTTAATTTTTTCGGTGGCAAACGAGCCGGCCAGCTCCAAAGGCTTATTATCCACCTGGCCCATCAATTGCTTTAGCCTTAATTCTTGCTTCTCAAGATTATTCTTCAGGTCAGCTATTATATTTTCGGTTGAAGCCATCCTGACCTTGATGTTTAAAAGGTCAAGTTCAGTCGCGGTACCCGCTTCTAGTTTCTTTTCAGCTGCCTCCAGATGTTTATGAAGAGTTTGAAGGTGTTCAGTTTTAACTCGTAAGCTTTCTTTTAAATATAGTATTGAATAAAAAAGTTCGGCCGTTCCAAAACTTAAATCCCGCTTTAAAACTTCCAGTCGGTCAAGAGCCTCAGTTACCTGAGCCTGAGAAAGATTAATGGCTTCTCTGGTCCTGTGGTTATCAAAAAGCAATTGATGGGCGGCTAAATGCAAGTCAAAATTATTGGCCGGGTAAAATTTAAAAGTTCCCATTTCAGGAATGGTCAGTTCAGGCACTGGTCCCAGTCTGGTATAATTCCCCACTGTTTGAAGTTTTGGCCATAGGTTGCTGCGGCTTCCTCCCACCCTGGCTGTCAGGATGGAAATAGCCTCGGTAGTTTTTTTGACTGAAGCATTATTAGTCAGGACCCGTTTTATGGCTTCCTTCAAAGTTAATTGATCCGAAGACGAACTCGGAAGCTCATCACCAAATAAAATTAACCGACCAACGAAAAAGCATATCAGAAAAACCAGCCAGATAACTGAGGCTTTTTTTGTCTTGGTCATCTTACTTCACCTTAATATCGTTAACTTTAGATTTAATAATTTTCATGTTTACCAGGTTCGATTTTATTCTCGTTAATCAATCGAAACGGCCATTTTCTTCCCTTTCCGTTTGGGTGACTTGAGCAGCAGCAGAAATAATAAGCAGCTGATGGTAATCCCGGCGGCGATTAAAAAATCATCGGTAATGGCCGTTACCACAGCCTGGTTACTGATATGAGAGAGAAGCAAGTATTTGGCCCGACTGGTCGCTTCGCTCAACCCACCGCCCAGAGCCTGCTGGGCAAAATGCTGAAGTTTTAAGGAAATATTTTTAAAAACCGGTGAATAAGAATCAACTGCTGCCCCGAAATTGGTTGTATGGAAAATAACTCTCTCGGTCATCAAAGTTCCAAACATAGCCACACCGAAGCTTCCACCAATTTGACGAATTACATTGAACATGCCCGAAGCCTGGGCCATTTTCCTGGGTGGAATTTGAGCCAGGGCCATAGTGCTGATTGGGGTAAAAAGCAGCCCCATGCCAAATCCTCTGACAATGAGGGCAGCCATAATTTGATGCTCCTCTGAAAAAAGAGAGAGTAAATGATTTAAATAAAAGCTCAGGGTCATTAAGAAAATGCCAACAGCCGCCGGAATTTTTGGGTTGATCCGGTCGGATAGAATTCCGGCCACCGGGGCCATCAATCCCTGAATAAGTCCCATCGGCAAAAATAGAAGACCGGCCTGGAAGGCAGTATAGCCGAGCGAATTCTGAAGATAAAGGGGCATGAGAAAGGTGCTGCCAAACATTCCCAACCCAAAAATAAACAGGATTAAATTGGACAAACTGAAATTGAAATTGCGGAAAAGACTCAAATCTATCAGGGGATGCTTGACCGTAAATTCAGCAATCAGAAAAACAACCAGTCCGATGGCCGATAAAGCAAAACAAGTTAGAATATATCTAGATGTCCACCCACCGGTGTTCCAGCTGGCATTGCCATTGGATAAGGCTAATAGCAAGAACACCAGAAAAGTAGCCATCGAGGCAAAACCGATAAAGTCAAATGACCGGCTCTTACTTTCCTTGAACTCGCGCTGGATGATATAAGTGGCCATCAGCCCGACTATCCCGACCGGAACATTAATATCAAAAATAGTATGCCAGGCAAAATTATCTATCAGGTAGCCACCAATCATCGGGCCCAGAGAAACTGAAGCGGCGGCGGCAATTCCCCAGAAGCCGAGGGCCATCCCCCGTTGTTCTAAAGGAAATTCGCGCGTGACAATGGCCATACCGACTGGCATCATAAACCCAGCTCCCATTCCTTGAATAACCCGGAAAAAAATCAGAGAATCAAGGCTCCAAGCTGTAGAACAGAGAAATGAACCGGCAGTGAATAGAAAAAGAGCTAAGAAATAAGTCCGTTTATAGCCAAAATGATCAGCCACCCAGCCGGAGGTGGTCAGCATAACCGCAAAAACCAGCATGTAAGCTGTTACTACCCATTCCACTCTATCAAGAGTTACCCCGAAGACACCCATGATTTTAGGCAAACCGACATTAACGATGGTCGCATCCATCACCGCCATAAAGGTGCCGATCATGATATTAGCCAGGACCCAGAAGCGATAAGAAGGATGCTCATAATGTAGAGAAGGCATAATGGAAACGGCCTGGCTTCTAACTGAACGCCTGACTTTTTTCATCTTCCACCCTTATTTTCAGCTTGCGGTGAATTTGCCCTTATTCTTATTTCGACCGAAAGACCCGGACTCAAAGGGAATTTCTGTTTATTTTCAGGGGTCAAGTCGTCGAGAGAAATTTTAATTGGGACTCTCTGGGTAACCTTGGTGAAATTACCTGAGGCGTTATTCGGTGGGATGAGAGAAAATTGGGCGGCAGTGTAATCACCGATCAGGAAGACCCGGCCATGGAAGGGATGACGCGGATAGGCATCAACCTGAATTTCTACCGGCGAGCCGATTTGAATCCTGGAAACCTTAG
The DNA here is from genome assembly GCA_002877915.1 of Candidatus Aminicenantota bacterium. GTDB lineage: Bacteria > Acidobacteriota > Aminicenantia > Aminicenantales > Saccharicenantaceae > Saccharicenans. The sequence continues at coordinate 1,338 of PNJE01000112.1, read as the reverse complement.
TTTCTTCCAGATTGGCTGTCACCCAGAGATTATCCTGACGATAGATGCTAAAAATCGGCTGGCCGGGCTGAACCACCTCGCCAGGTAAGACCCAGCGCTTGGCCACCACTCCATCCAGAGGAGAGTAAATGGTCAGATTTAAAAGCTGAGCTTCAATCAAAGCCACTTGAGCTTTGGCTACTTTAATCCGGGAAAGAGCAATAGCATATTCGGCTTTAGCCGCATCTAAAGCCTTGCTGGCATGATCGAATTGTTCCTTAGTAATGGTATTATGCTTGAACTGAAATTCAGCCCGGTTAAAATCATCGGTAGCCTTTTCTACATTAACCCTGTAGAGTGGCAAGCTGTCCAGAGCCAGAGCCAGATTGGCTTTAGACTGGTCCAGCTGCGCCTTGAGCTCAGTATCATCAAGAACCACCAGCAATTCGCCGGCCTTAACCTGGCTTCCCTCATCAACCTTCAATTGGGTGATTCTGCCCAAAACCTTGGAGCTAATGGAAATTCTATCCGCATCGACATAGGCATCATCAGTAGAGACATAAAGTCTCAGATTTTTATACCAGTACCAGGTGCCAGCAATAACTGCTATTATTAGCAGCAAAAACGGGATGATAACTCTTTTTTTCTTGAAAATTGGCACCTGATCAACGTCTTCAATTTCTTCCCGGAAAGAACTGTCACTATTTTCTGGGGAACTTGACCCCAGGGAATTATCTTTTTCATTTTCTACTTCAGATTTTATCCGGTCGTCCATGATTAACTCTCCTTTTTTCCTTTCTTGGATTCTATATATGATTGTATTTCTAATAGGCTTTGCAATAATTCCTGCCTTTGCCCTTCAGTTAGTCTGGAAAAAACCTGGCTCTCCTGTTTCTGCCAGATCCGAAGAGCCTTTTTTCTTAGTTCCAGGCCTTTAACCGTCAGACTAACCCGCATCATTCTGGCATCCTTTTGATCAGCTGTTCTTTTAATTAACCCGGACTTGGTCATTCGCTGCAGGATAATGCTGATGGTCGCTTCTTCCACTCCTAAGGCCCTGGCTAACTGAGCCTGAGAAATATCAGGTTGACCGCTGAGGTGAAAAAGGATGATATCCTGGCCGAGGCAAAGACCAATCTTTTTAAGCTCCTTTCCGCTTTTCCGCCGCAGAGCCTTGTAGGTCATCAGGAGCTGCAAGGCCAGACTGTCTTTCAATTCTTCTGGAATTATCAAATAAATCTTCTCCTTATCTAAATTTAATTCGCTTTTTCTTAGGGATCTTATAGTTTTTAATTAAAAAAGGTGGTTCATTCGACATTTTAATGGGTCAATAGATGGGATAAAATAGCTCCGAAAGGA
>PNJE01000103.1 GCA_002877915.1 Candidatus Aminicenantota bacterium | reverse complement strand
CATTCAGGCCAAAAGAAGAAGGTTCAATCCGGGCATATCTCCCATTATCTATTTTGCTCAACGCTTTTACTTCTTTGAAATTAAGAACGTCAAGGAGCTGATCTTCATAAGCCAGATTATCCACCAGTCCGGCGTTCAGAGCTTCTTTGCCCTGAAAGTATCCGTGGTCAAGAAGTTTTTTCATTTCTTCCGGACTTTTATTGCGGGCCAGAGATATTTCTTTCAGATAGCGAGAAAAAATATCATTATAAATAGATTCCATCATTTCCCGGTGGGCAGGGGTAAAGCCGTTTTCAGTAAACTGGTTGTAAGCAGTTTTATATTCTTCTATATGTTCAAACTCAGCTTTGATACCAAGTTTATCGAGAGTTCCCTTGAAAAAAGGAACATAAGCCGCCAAACCATTTATCCCCAACCAACCCAGAGGATGTAAGATTATTTTATTACAGGCGGTGGCTAAATAATATTCTTTATTAGCTTCGGGAGATTCCTCAAAATAGGCTACTATTGGTTTACCTGATTTTTTGAAATTTATAACTGCTTGCCGGAGTTCTTCAATTTTAGCCCAATCAGCCTCAAGGAGACCGAATTTTAAGACGACCGCCTTAATCCTCGGGTCGACTGCGGCCTTCCTCAGGTTCATCCAGGTATCATAAAGCGAAACGACCGGTCCCTGTAAATATTCCATAAAGGGAATTGTCGGGGAGTACTCTTCCAATTGGCCGCTTAGATTTATTTCCAGGTAGGAATCAGCGGCTACCTTGACTTTCTCTGTCGTCAAATTGGAAATAAAAACAGAAACAAAAGCCAGGGCCGCCAGGAAAAGAAAAAATACTATTAGGATCAACCAAATAAATTTCCTTTTCATCCTTCCTCCTGTAACTTTGGTCTATTTAATTCTACTTAATCCAGGAGAAAAAATAAAATACTGGTTTGACAATCCCCGATACTTAATTAAAAATTAGTGGAAGTAAAAGCCTGAATAACGATGGCCAAACAAAGAATAGAGATTAAAAAATTATTAATCCTGACATTGGGAATCCTGGGATTAAATCTGGTTTTGGTCCGGGCGGCCACCAGGCCAGAATTCTCGGTGGTCATTTCTCCAGCTCGGATTTCGCCTGGAATGTCGGCCAGGCTGATTGTAGCTTCTGATACAGAAATTTCAGAAGTAAGCCTGGAAATAAAATGCCAGAAGAAAGACGGCCAGCGAGCTAAATTAAACCTGGTAAAAAGGGGCGGAGGGCCGCCGTTCTGGCAGTGGTGGCAAATAACTGGTCTGGTTTTTGGGCGATATCAGCTCGACATTTCTATTGGGCGCAAAGTTATCTATTCCCGAATAATTGAGATTAGCCCTATTCAACTATCAACTTCTGAGTCAAGTCAGTTCTGGCCGGCAGAGAAGGGCTGGGACGCAGCTGAAGAAAGAATCTATTCAGCCTGGATAGAAGCACTTTTTAAGGAAGCTACGGAAAAAGATTCCTGGCCAGATTTAAACTCTGTTCTATCCGATGCCAAACGGAATTTTTTGTACAATCATTTAGGAAGGTCTGAGGACGATCACCTTAAACTTCAGCCTGATTGCGCTGATCTTCCTTTCGTCCTTAGAGGGTACTTTGCCTGGAAAAATAGGCTGCCCTTTGGCTTTCATCAATGCAGCCGGGGGTCATTATCCCATGCTCCCATTTGCGACCGGTGGCTGACGAATGAACTTCCTGCTGGGCAAGCTGATGAAATCCAGAAATTTTCAAGGCTCATGAGAAAAGTCATGGATACCGTCCACTCAGGGACTGCCCGGACTGAACTTATCTCAGAATCTTCTGATTATTATCCGGTGCCGCTTTCTAGAAATAGTCTTCGTCCAGGTGTGGTTTTTGCTGATCCCTATGGGCATACTTTGGTATTAGTGCGCTGGGAATCTCAGACTGATGGGCAGCCGGGAGAACTTCTGGCCGTGGATGCCCAACCAGATGGAACCATAGGTATAAAAAGGTTCTGGAAAGGAAATTTTGTTTTTGTCACCGAGAATGTCGTCGGGCAGCCGGGATTTAAGGCTTCCAGGCCAATAGTCGAAATTGACCATCAGCTTAAGCTGATGTCCAATCAAGAAATCCAGAACAGCCCGGATTATGGCAATTTTTCCCTCGAGCAACTAAATCTTTCACCCGAAGAATTTTATGACCGTCTGGAACGGCTAATAAATCCTGAGCCACTTGATCCTGAAACAGCCTTAAGAGACCTTTATCAGGCACTTTATGAGCAATTGTTGGTCAGGATAGAGTCAGTGGAAATTGGAGAAAAATTTATGAGGGATCATCCGGGTCAGATAATTCCAATGCCGTCAGGAGTAGCCGTTTTTCTGGCTGGAGGAGCCTGGGAAGATTATTCCACGCCCAATCGAGATTTGAGATTACTCATTGCCATGGATACGATTGAAGAATTCCCAGATAAAGTCTATCGACATCCGGAAAGATACAAAGTTAAAAAATCAGAGACTCTGGACCAATTAAAATCCAGGCTACAAGAGCTGTCTTCCCGTTTGGCGACCCAGCTAAGCATAACTTATACCCGGTCAGATGGAAGCTCCTGGACTCTATCGTTAAAAGAAATATTGGCCAGAAAAGAAGCTTTTGAAATGGCCTATAATCCTAATGATGGGGTCGAAATCCGCTGGGGAGCTCCAGAGGGTTCAGAAGAGATATCCACCTGCCACCGTCATGCTCCGCCGACCCAGCGAAGAGAGATGGAACGGCTTAGAGTGTGGTTTAAAAAACGTCTTCATCCGCCGACTTGATTTGGAATAAAATTTTCTTGATTTTGATTTTTTCCTATGGCAAGATAATATTTGCCTTTTCAGTCGAGTTAATTCTTCCGAAATGGGGGAAAGCCGATTTGGAGAGGTTGAGGAGGTTTTTTGTATGTCTGTAAAACTTTATGTGGGTAACTTGAATTATCGGACCACCGAGGAGAAACTGAAGGATCTTTTTTCTCAATGTGGAGAAGTTACCTCAGTTAACATCCTGCAAGGTCGGGGATTTGGATTTGTGGAAATGTCCACTGAGGAAATGGCTCAGGAAGCCAAAACCAGACTCAATGGGACTGAATTTGATGGCCGAAAAATTATCGTCAATGATGCCAGGCCAAAGGGTGAGAAGAGGGGTGGCGAGCATCGTCCGGGAACCGGTTCTCAGCCGAGGAGAAACTTTCGCCGTTTTTAATATATTCTGGCTAAGTAGGTTTTCTCTTAAGTTCCTTTTCCCTGAATAATAATTTAGTCTGCCTGGTTCAGCCTGGAGGAAAATCTCTTTTTCTCGGGTGAACCTTTATTTCTTCTCTTCCGTAATCTCTTCTGGAGACGAAATGTGAGGAGAAGAAAATGGTCGGTAGACTGAAACTGGGTGCGATTATCATTTTAACCTTGAGTCTTATCCTTCTGCCTGGATGCTTTATTTCCCAGAGCAATAAAGAAAAAATGCTTTTATGGCTGGAATAAATGTATACTGGAAACAAGCTTTTAACGACAGTAACCGAGTTACAGAATGGAACAAAAATATGATTACTTTTCTGAATCAGATATTGAATTCCTGCTTGATAGAATCAAACAGGGAGATAAGGAAGCTTTTATGAAGCTGGTTAACTCTTATCAGCAAAAGGTATTTGCTCTGACTTATTCCATGGTCAGAGAAAGAGAGGACGCTTTAGACCTGGTTCAAGAAAGCTTTTTAAGGCTTTATGAAAAAATAAATTCTTACCGCCCAGGTGAAAATTTCAATGCCTGGCTGATGCAGATTGTCAGGAATTTAACAATCGATTTTCTTCGAAGGAAAAAAGTTCGGAAAAGCGATAGCCTGGAAACCCTGGATTTGGAAAGGGAGGATCTTTCGGCCAAAAACGAAGACCCCGCCCGATTTAATCCAGGAGAGATGATTTACCGGGCCGCCAGTAAGCTTCCGGAAAGGCAGAGACTGGTTTTCATTCTTCATCATCTGGAAGAATTAAAATATGAAGAAATTGCTGCCAGGCTTAAGATATCAGAGGGAACAGTTAAATCATTGCATTTCAAGGCAATCCGAAAAATGCGAGAGCTCCTGGGTCCCCAGCTTGGAGGTGAGCAATGAGCACCTGCCGAAAGTTTAAAAAAGATTTAGTGGCCTATTTGAGCGGGAATTTAAAATCATCACAGTCCCAGCAATTGGAGCAGCATTTGAAAGAATGTCCAGCCTGCCGGAAGGAGCTGTCAGAATTCAGAAAGGTTTTTAATTTATCGAGCGAGTTTAAGTCAGAACTCCAAGAAGTAATGGAAAGTATTGACTGGGAACAACTTTCCTTAGATATAACCGAAAAAGTCTGGGAGAGAAGCGAGGAGCAACAGAAAAGAACAAGCGGCGGCTGGCTTTATCGGTGGAGGTGGTCCTCCCTAACGGCCGGCCTTATTTTTGGTTTGTTGTTAGGAAGTTTATTTACTTATATCATGACTCGAACTTCGAGGCCCAATTTTCCAACTGCTCGCCAGGCAGCCGCTGAGTCAAAGATCCGAGTCCCGGCTGACCTGGTGGAAAAAGTTGATCTGGCTCTCGCCCGAAGGGAAACTATAGATTATCTTGACCGCAGTCAATATTTGATTCTGGACCTTCTTCAATCGAAAGGAACGGAAGGAGCTTTGACCGTCATCACTGGAGATAAAATTCAGCAATTACTGGCCGAGAAAAAATACCTGAATCCCCAGCTGGATGATATCAGCTTGCTAAAAGCCAGAGCTATTTGTGACCAGATTGAACTCCTATTTCTCGAATTAAGCCAGTTAAGCCCCGAGGCCTCGGGAAAAGAGCTGCTGAAGCTGAGGGAATTGGTTGAGAAAAATCAGCTTCTTCTTAAGATTAATCTGGTCAAAAAAGAACTTCAGCAAAGTGAGGTTTGAAATGAGAAACCGAAACATAATCTTTCTTCTATTGATAATTATATTCTTTTCTCTTTCGGAAATAGCTGCTCAGTCAGGGGCTAAGGAAGATGAAAAACTATTGCAGGAAGCAAAACTCCTGATTTTTGATAAGAATTGGATAGAAGCAGAAAAAAAATTAGATGAATTATTGGAGCGATATCCTAAAAGCCCCAGTTATTCGACGGCGCTTTTTTATAAAGGAAAATGTCTATCCGAACAGAAAGGAAGGGAAAGGGAAGCCTGGAAGGCTTTTGAAGAGTTTCTCAAGAGACCAGACCGACCATCGGCCCTGGTGGAAGAAGCAGAAATTTCCAGTGTTGACCTGGCTTTTAATTTTTTAAATAGCGGGGATCAGAGTTTTATCCCAGTGCTGGAAAGTCGACTTACTAATCCCTCCAAGATAATTCGCTATTATACGGCTCTGAAAATGAGTTATCTTCAGGATAAAAACCTGGCCCAAAAGGCTGTTCCCGTTCTTAAAGGCTTGATTGAGAGCGAGAAGGACCAGGAACTGATCGACCGGGCGAAGATTGCTTTGTTGAGGATTTCGCCGGCCTCCCTTAAGGAGATCCAGGAAAAACAAGAAGGCGGGTCATTTCGCCTGGTGAAGATTAGGGTTTATGAAAAAGGGAAAAAAACAGTTAGTGTTTCGATTAATCTTCCTCTCTCCTTGGCTGATTTAGCCATTCAGGCGATGCCGGAGAAAGATAAAGCTGCCCTCAAGCAGAAAGGATATGATTTGAACCGGATCCTGAATGATCTGGCCAAATCAAAGGAAAAGATGGTTCGGATAGAGGAAGAAGGAAACATTGTGGAGATTTGGATTGAATAAATTTTTAAGAAATAAAGGAGGATGGCTATGAAAAAAATAATCTGGATAACGATTCTGGTGCTGACCGCTTTGTTTCTGTCAGCTGAGTTTTCTTATCCCTTTGACCGGGATGATTACCAGGTAATAAAAAAGGCTGTGCAGGAGAATCCCAAAGTCGAACCAGTTAAAGAGGTCAAATGGTTTAAAGTGCTGGTGGTGGACAACAAGAGCGGAAAAGAAAAGGTCAAAATTACTATGCCTATTGCTCTGGTCGAGATCTTTGCCCGCTGTGCCGATAACAAAGAGGTTCAAATGAAAAATATGGGAGGCAAGCTGAATATTGAAGAATTGCTGGCTGAGCTAAAAAAAGCTGGCCCGCTTTCGATTGTTGAAATTAATGAAGAGGAGGAGACGGTTAAGGTCTGGCTGGAATAACCCATAATAATAAATTATCATTTTTGAAGATAAATAAAAATGAAGGGCCTGTTAATTCAGGCCCTCAGTTTTTTAAAGGGCTAACCGGAGAATCATAATCCTGATTTAGGATGATGATAATGGGGCGGTTTCAATTAAGGCTGAAGGAAAAAGGTGGGTAGTTAATTATCTTTTTTATCATCAGCTTTCTTAGCCTTAAATCAATCAATTTTTAAGTCTTTTTAGGTTCAGTCTTATTCTCTTCTGGATAAGCTCGGGGGAGCTGGCTATTTCATTAAAATGGTGGATTAAAGAAAATAATAAATTTTAAAATTAGAAGATTGGGCAGAAAAAGCAAAAATAATTGACTGAAGTCTGTAATTTCAAGCATAATAAAAGCTCGGTTTATAATTTTAATCCAAGGAGTAATTAAAATGGCTAAGTATAAGTTGGCAATTTTACCGGGAGATGGTATTGGCAAAGAAGTCATTGAGGCGGCAATGATTGTCCTTAAAAAAATGAATCTGGAGGCAGATTATTTTTATGGCGATATTGGTTGGGAATTCTGGTGCCGTGAAGGGAACCCTCTGCCCGAAAGAACCATCAAGCTTTTAAAGGAAACAGATGCCTGTCTCTTTGGGGCCATTACTTCTAAGCCCAAAGAAGATGCCGCTAAGGAATTAGCTCCGGAACTGCAGGGGAAGGGATTTTCTTATGTCAGTCCGATTGTTAAACTCCGGCAGTTATTTGATCTCTATATTAACCTGAGACCTTGCAAGGCTTATCTGGGGAACCCACTGAATTATAGAGATAATATTGATCTCGTAATTTTCAGGGAAAATACCGAAGGAAGTTATGCCGGAGTGGAATTCTATCCTTTGCCTGAGCAGGTCAGAGAAGCTTTGTTGCTTCATCCCAAGATGAAAGATTTCAAGGAAGTGCCGGCTGAAGAAATTGCTGTTTCTACCAGGATAATGACCAAAAAGGGCTGTGAGCGGATTGTCCGGGCAGCTTTTGAGTTTGCTCGGAAAAACAGAAGAAAATCGGTAACTCTGGTGGAAAAACCCAATGTTTTGCGAGAGACGGGAGGCTTAATGTTAAAAGTGGCCAGGAAAGTGGCGGCTGAATTTCCAGATATAAAATTCAATGAAGCCAATATAGATGCCATGTGCATGTGGTTGGTAAAAAATCCCCAGGATTATGATGTCCTGGTAGCCGAGAACCTTTTTGGCGATATAATCTCTGATCTGGCTGCCCAGCTGGTTGGCGGACTGGGCTTTGCCTGTGCTGGAAATATTGGAGATAAATATGCGGTTTTTGAGCCAACCCATGGCTCGGCTCCTAAATATGCCGGTTTATATAAGGTAAATCCAATTGCCACCTTACTGGCTGCCAAAATGATGCTTGATTGGCTGGGTGAAAGCGAGAAAGCTACCACCTTAGAGCAAGCTATTGCTGAGGTAATAAAAGAAGGAAAGGTAAGAACCTATGATCTGGGGGGATCAGCTAAAACTTTAGAAGTGGCTGAAGCAGTAGCTTCAAAACTATAAATACCGGGGAAAAATTTAAAGAGAAAAGTACGGTGGGGAAGATGCTAATCTTGGCCATTGATACTACTACCCGCTTCGGCTCAGTGGCTCTGGTTTCCAGCGGAAATATTTTAGCCGAGGTCAATTATGCTTCTCCTTCTTCGCACTCCCGGCAGGTTTTTCGGGCGATGGATGAGCTGTTGGGAGTCGCTGGAATAAAAGTGTCTGAAATCGAAGGCCTGGCCGTAGCGGCCGGGCCAGGGTCTTTTACCGGTATAAGAATCGGACTCAGCCTAACAAAAGCGCTGGCTCTGGCTTCTGAAAAACTGGTGGCGCCTGTTTCTTCGCTTGAAGCTCTGGCCCGAAAACTAATTTTCCCAGGAGTAGAATTAATTTCTCCAGTGATTGATGCTCGTAAAGGTGAAATTTTTGCCTGCACTTATTTAGTAGCTGGATTAAAGCTCAAAGAGATAATCCCTCCAGCTGCCTATAACCCACGGGAATATCTTAAGCTTCTGTCTGATAAACCTCAGGTTTATTTCATAGGAACAGGAGTTGACCTTTATCGGCTGCTTATCTGGGAAATCTTAAAAGAGAGAGCCAGATTTGTGGAGAGAACCTATTTTATAGCTGCCGAGGTCGGAAAATTAGGAGAAAAGCTCCTGGAGAAAGGTCAGGGAGTGAGCCCGGCTCAGCTCGAACCAATTTATTACCGAAAATCTCAAGCTGAGGAGAAGAAAGCTGAAAAGACAGAATGAACAGCCCATTTTTCTCAGGCGGATGAGGGAAGATGACCTGCCTGAAGTGCTGGAGATTGAGCGGCTATGTTTTTCCAATCCCTGGAGCCAAGAGACTTTTCGAGGAGAAATCCAAAATAAAGCTATTTCTTTCCCTCTAGTAATCATTGATAAAGGTAGTAAAAGAATTATCGGCCACATAGTTTTCTGGCAGGTAAGGGATGAAGCCCAAATAAATAATGTGGCCATTCATCCCGATTTTCAGGGCCAGGGGTGGGGGGAGCTGGCTCTCCGTTATGTGTTGGGAAAATTGCGGGAAAGCGGGGTGCATTTTGTCTCGCTGGAAGTCAGGGTTTCTAACCAGCCAGCCATAAAGCTTTATCGCAAATTGGGATTTCAAATCCTGGGCGTTAGAAAGGATTATTATACGAATCCTCAGGAAGATGCTTATCTGATGGGTTTAATGCTGGATTAAGTTTTTTCAATAAATGACTTCTACGAGGCACAGCCCCTTGGCCGGGACTGTGGGGCTAAAAAGAGTTCTTTTTTTGCCTAAGAAAAGCTGGCCAATATCATCCGGTTTAATCTTTTTTCTTCCGACCATGAGAATGGTCCCGACTATTGTCCTGACCATGTGGTGCAGGAAGCCATTGGCTTCTATGGTATAGATTATTTCCTCCTTCTCGAATCTCAGTTCTGAGCGGACGACTTTTCTGACCGGATTCCGGAAGCGGTTGGAAGAAAAAGCCGAAAAATCGTCCTCCCTGACAAATAAGCCGGCTGCTATTTGCATGGCTTCTAAATCGAGAGGATATGGAAAATGGAATACGTAGCGATAATCAAATGGGCTAATAAGGGGAGAGATTTTTATCCGGTAACGATAAATCTTTGTTTTGGCCGATTTTCGAGCGTGAAAGCTTGGAGGAACTTTTTCCACTGACCAGATGCGAATATCCGGAGGTAGCAGGGCATTAAGAGCTTTAAGCAGTTCCGCTTCAGGAAGGTGGCTACCGGTCTTAAAATTAGCTACCTGTCCAAGCGCATGGACACCAGCATCTGTTCGACCAGCAGCCTGAAGATTTATTTTTTCCTGGGTGATTTTCTGAATAGCTTCTTCGATAGTCTCTTGAATAGTTTTCATCCCCGGTTGCCTTTGCCAGCCATGATATTCAGTCCCGTCGTATGAAATAATCAATTTGATGTTTTCCAAACCGGGCTGATTTAGCAGAGGTGAAACCACCTCTGGAGCTTTCTCTTCTGTTTTCCTGTTTTCCAGTTTAGGTTCTCCTGCCTGTTTTACTTTTTAAGGTCGGAGATAGCTAACTCCACTGCTTCCTCCGGAGTCCAAGCCGGGATGACTCCTTTTATTTCCCAGGTTTTTAGACCGATAACTTTTTTCCCGAAAATTCTGGCAAAAGCTATCTCGCTCAAGGTCCCATATTCTCCGTTTATGGCAATGACCGCATCAGCATTGAGAACTACCATTGAATTGCGATTAAAGCCGATGCCGGTAGCGATGGCCAAATGGATGTAAGGATTAGCCTCGGCCGGCACATTTCCGGGAAGGAGACCAATAGTCAGTCCGCCAGCTTCGTAAGCTCCTCTGGCCGCTTCTTCCATTACTCCTCCGAGACCCCCACAAATTAAAATGGCTCCTTTTTCAGCCAGCAGTTGACCAACTTTATAGGCTGCCCTTCTTGAGTTTTCGTCTGGACGGTTGCCTCCAATAACTGCTATTCTTGGCTTTTTTCTAATATCCTTGTTTTCCAATATCTTTTCCTCCAGTCCATTTTGCTCTAAAAATAACACAGCCCGAGAGCCTTTTCAATTTGTATAAAATTATCAACCTTTGGCCATAATAATTGACTAAATACTTAGAATTATGATAGCTTTTGAAAAAGGGAAGATAAAAACTCATGGCTTATGTAAATTATGTTACTAAAAATATTGCTATCAAAATTGTTTATTATGGGCCAGGACTGAGCGGGAAAACTACTAACCTCAGATATATATATTTTAAGCTTGAACCGGCCTATCGGGGAGAGTTGGTCTGCTTGGAAACTGAGGCTGAAAGAACTTTCTTTTTTGATTTACTCCCTATAAAAGCTGGATTGATTAAAGATTTTAAGGTTCATTTCCAGTTGCTTACTGTTCCCGGCCAGGTTTTTTATGAGGCTTCCAGGAAGAGCGTTTTAAAGGGAGCCGATGGAATTGTTTTTGTAGCTGATTCTCAATTGCCGCTTCTGGATGCCAACTTAGAAAGTTTTGATGGACTGAGGAGAAATTGCCTGGAGCAAAACATAGATCTGAACCATATTCCTTTGGTTTTCCAGTATAACAAACGCGATCTTCCCAATCTTATTCCTGTCGAAACTTTTAATCGGCTCCTCAACCCGCGCCATGCTCCTTATATCGAGGCCGAAGCCATCAATGGTCGGGGAGTATTGGAAACTCTAAAAGAAATAGCCAGGTTAACAGTGCCGGTGGTTAAGGCCAAAGTTCTGGGCGAGCCGGAGGTAACTGTCGGACTGGGTGAAAACAGGGGGCTGAGACCGGCAGAAATGATTGGCTCACCTGAGGAGGTTAGAGAATTAAAAGAAGTACCTTCCCGGAAAAGGGGCGAAAGGAAGCATGAAGAGAAAAAACGGGAAGAAAAAAAGCCAGGGGAACCAGCAATAGAATTCGTAAAACCAGGTGATGAAGCTGTTTTCCCGACCACCAAAATAAAGGTTCAATCGATTGAAGATATTGAACAAGAGATTGAACGCTTATCAAAAGAATTCGGCCTGACCAAGAAGAAATAAATCAATTCTGTTGCTTGGAATTGCCAGAATCAATGAGAATCATTTTTCTATCTCTCCGTCTATTATTTCGGAATCATGCTAATCAGGATACCGAGTGCTTCTCTTCATGGAATCGAAGCCTACCGGGTTGAGGTTGAGGTTGATGTGTCCCCCGGGCTGCCAGCTTTCATCATTGTTGGTCTGCCAGATCCGGCCGTTAAAGAAAGCAAGGAACGGGTTAAAACTGCTCTCCGAAATTGTGGATTTGACTTCCCAGCTAAGAAAATAATTATTAATTTAGCGCCGGCCAGCCGCAAGAAAGAAGGTTCTTCGTTTGATTTGCCAATTGCCCTGGGATTGCTGGCTTTTCTTGGCCTGGTGTCGCAGGAGAAGCTTTCTCAATTCATCTTTGTTGGGGAATTAACTCTCGAAGGCAGTCTCAAAGGGGTCAGGGGAGCGTTGCCCTTTTCCCTTTTGGCCAAGCGGGAGGGATTCTCGGGCCTGGTTTTACCGAAAAAAAATGAAAGAGAGGCTTGTCTGATTCAAGACTTCCCCGTTTATGGCCTGGCTCATCTTTTACAGGTGATTAAATTATTATCCGGATCAGAAGACCTTAAGCCGGCTAATTATTCTCTTTCTGAACTAATTGGCGGGGTGAAGTCTGAACTGGATTTTTCTGAAGTCAGGGGCCAGCAGCAAGCCAAGAGGGCTCTGGAAGTAGCTGCGGCCGGAGCTCACAATCTTTTGATGGTTGGACCTCCGGGCTCGGGTAAGACCATGCTGGCTCGCCGTCTACCAACCATTCTACCGGAGATGGCTTTTGAAGAAATAATTGAGGTTACTCAGATTTATAGTGCCGCCGGGCTTAT
>PNJE01000158.1 GCA_002877915.1 Candidatus Aminicenantota bacterium | reverse complement strand
TTGCGGTGGCTTAAACCTTTACCCTGAAACCCACTAAAATGGCTGATGAGCCTTATATATTAATATTCTTTCGGATTTGATTTTGCTTTCTATTTTGATATGAAAACTTGAAGGGAGGCAAAAGATGGGAAGGCAAAATATTTCTGGCTCTTGCAGGAAAATTTCGCCAATTCAGGTGTTTGCTTACATTATAATATTTATAGGTCTTATCCTTCTAAGCCTCAATCCGACCATTGGCGCTCAATCGACGGCTATCAAGCGGGCGCTAATCCTTTATGATTCGACCGGCGAAAATGGCTGGCGCGGCCAACTCTATTCTATCTCCCTGAGGAATCTGCTTGGTCATTTTCCAGTGGCTGTAGCTTCAAAGGAAGTGGAAAGATATACCGCCGGTGAGCTCAAGAATTATGACGTGGTCTTTTATATCGGTGCTATCTACGACAACGAATTGCCCTCAGCTTTTCTTAAAGAAGTACTGGATAGCCCGGCTACGGTTTGCTGGCTTGGCTATAATTTTTGGCAGGTGGCCTGGAATAAGCGCCAACAAACCAGCCCCGCTTTAGAAAAAAAATATGGTTTTCGCCTTGAAGGTCTGCGATACGTTCACTATCCCCAGGTGCTTTATAAGGGCTTTGTCTTTACGAGAAAAGCTGACCCCGCTGGTTTCAGTTTGCTCACGATAGCTGATCATCAACGGGTAACGGAGATGGCCACTTTTCACCAGCCAGACACCTTGGCCCAGGTGCCCTACATCATCCGATCTGCTAATTTATGGTTCGTAGCCGATAATCCATTTTCTTGTGTCACCATATCCGACCGTTATTTGATTTTTGCTGACTTACTGCATGACATACTCGGAATAAAGCACAATGAGAGGCACCGAGCTCTTGTGCGCATTGAAGACGTCCACGGATTGGCCTCGCCAGAAAAGCTATGCCAGATTGCCGATTTCTTACATTCGGAGGGGGGTTCCTTTTTCAGTGGCGGTAATTCCCGTTTTTAAAGATCCAAAGGGGGTTTATAATAAAGGGACGCCAAACACTATTTACTTAAGCAAGAAGCGGAGACTTGTGGCCGCCCTTAAATATATGGTAGACAAAGGTGGGGAAATTGTGCTTCACGGTTTGACTCATCAGTGGGATGAGCAACCAAATCCTCGCTCGGGTGTAAGCGCTGAAGATTATGAATTCTTCCGAGTGAAATTAGATACTGCTGGTCGCCAGGTACTCGAAGGGCCTGTGCCAGAAGATTCACTTGAATGGGTAAGTGAGCGGGTAGAGAAGGCGCTTATTGAGCTTAAAGCGGCCGGGCTTGAGCCAGTAGCCTGGGAAACTCCACATTATCTGGCCTCTGAACTTGACAACAAGTATTTCGGACGTCGCTTCAAATTGATGACTCACCGAGGCATTTATTTTGTGAAAGGCCAGAATGGCGAGTTTCATTTCAGCAACCAGTTTTTCCCTTACGTGATTGAAAGTGATATTTATGGACAGAAATTGGCTCCAGAGAATCTTTTTTGTTTTGCCACCACTGCCTACATGGGAGAACCACCCTCCACCGTGCCAGCCATGCTTTACCAGGCGAGACTGAACTTGGCGGTGCGAGATGGCTGGGACAGCTTCTTTTTCCACTGGTACCAGGACATTCAGGCGCTCAAAGAACTGGTCAGGGGAATAAAAACCATGGGCTATGAATTTGTCCCGCTCAGCGGCCTGTAATTTAATAGCGCCTGCCTTTTTCTTAAACCTTAGTTTTTTATGAATAACTATGGTCGCCTCTCCTTTTCAGAAACTTCTTCTGGATGCTTGGCCATCTGCAAAATGATCAGGGAAATTTCTAAATGCTTTCTATTAAATATATAGCGACTGATAAATAAAAAAAACAATGAATAATAGGTATCAAACCTCAATTTTGCCGATTTTTTTTATTAAGTAGACAAAAAATGGCGCCAATATGCAAAAAAAAATACTTGACTTAGCATATAGAAAATATTTTAGAATATTAAAGTGAAGTTCTTTAAAGCAGTAATAGGTAGTTTATCTTGATGGGAAGGTGGAAGGAAGTATTTGTTTTTGTCGTGGGGACCTCTCCTCAAATCATTACTGAGACCATATATTCTTTGGGAACTTCGAAGCCTCCGGTTTTTCCTGATGAAATTTACGTCATTACCACTGCCGCTGGCAAAAAATTTATTCTGGAGATGATTAATAAAAATATTTTGGAACAATTAATAAAAGAATATAAATTGCCGACTGTAGAAATAAAAGAGCAAAATATCTTGGTTCCTATAGACCAAAGGGGCAGAGAAATTGAAGATATTTGTTCATATGAAGAAAATGAACTCATAGGTGATTTGATTACTTCCTTTATAAAAGAAAAGTGCCAGGACCCTAAGATCTGTCTCCACTGCTCAATCGCTGGCGGGCGTAAAACGATGAGTTTCTACCTTGGAGCTGCTTTACAGCTTTTTGGGCGTCCATGGGATAAGTTATATCATGTTATCGTATCTCCAGAATTTGAATCTAACCCAGATTTTTTCTATAAACCAAAGAAAGATAAGAAATTAATTGTTCGGGGAAAAGATGGCCAACAAAAAGAAGTTAGCACAAGAGAGGCCAAACTTATCTTAGCTGATTTGCCGTTTATCAGGCTGGGGCCAAAGATTAACCTAAAATCGAAATCTTTTCGAGAACTGGTCCAGGAGGGACAGCGCGAAATTGATTTGTTTATAAGGCAGCCAAACCTTTCTGTAGATTTAAAGAGCCGGTCAATTAGTATTGACCATGAAATTTTAACTTTTTCCCCAATGATGATGTTTATTTACGTCTCATTTTTAAATTTGAAAAAAGAGGCATGCCCCTGTCCTGACCGGGCCTATTGTGGGGAATGTCGAGATTGTTACCAAGAGTTGGGGGATTTGTTTAGTGCAGATAATCTAAAAAGGAATCTCGAGAAGTTTTCATTCATATTTGGAGCCAGAGAATGGAAGAGAGGCGAAATTTTAAACAAATGGAGCCATGGCCTTCCGGCCGAAGTGTGCCGACAATACATAAGCAAGCTAAACAGAGAAATAAGAGAATCCCTCAGAAATGAGGTCCAGGCAGCTTTAATAGAAATCAGCTCCGTAAGGATTTACGCCAGCAGCCGCTATGGGCTCAAGCTGGAAAAAAGCAAAATAGCCATAAATTGAAACGTTTCAGAAACGTTTCTTTTTTTGCCTTTGGTGATGGCTGATATAAAAATTAAGATTAGAGGTAAAAAAAAATGAAGGTTACCCATAACGAATTTCAAGAAGCATTATTAGCCGGTCTTTTACACGACATCGGCAAGTTTTATCAACGGGCAGGCTATTCTTTGCAGCTAAAAACTCAAGGAGATGAGTACGATTATTATGAATTTACCAAGAAAGTTGGCGAAGGTGCTCAAACCAAATATTATTATCAGCATGCTGCCTTAACTGCCAAATTTTTTAGAGAATATCTGCCTAAATACGATTCAGCCGGAGTGTTGGCTGCTCTTCATCATGTCCCAGAAAAAGCTGATGCTGGAAGGCGGCTTTTAGCCAAAATAATATCCTTAGCCGACCGTATGTCTTCCGGCGAAAGGTCTGGAAGAGAAGAGAGTGAAGAGTCAGGCAATCCCCAAGAAGAGCCTCTAATCTCAATATTTTCAAAGCTCCGGCTCGATAACATCGATAGCCTCAAAGAAGAAAAAGAATTTTTTATCCCGCTGTCGGAGCTAAATGATGACTTGAGCGCGATATTTCCGGTCTCAGAAAAAAAGAAAGCTTTTAGTCAGGAAACCGGTCAAAAAACCTATCACAGCTTATGGCAGAGATTCATTTCAGAATTAGGTAAATTAGAAAAGCAAGATTTCTTAGCTCAAATCTACCATCTTTTATACAAATATACTCTATCGATGCCGGCGGCCGTGTACAGGGATAAACCTGACATTTCTCTTTTTCACCACCTAAAGAGCACTGCCGCTATTGTTGCTTCTTTGTATCGCTTGATCAACGATCAAAGGGCTTTGCCTGTAGATGAAAAATATATCGATCGCATCTTTAGTGAACTGAAAGAATTCAATAAAGATTCTCAAAGGTCTAATTTTGAACATTTATCGAAAGCTGATTTCTTGTTGGTTGGTGGTGATATCTCTGGCATCCAAGAATTTATCTACGAAATAACCTCAGAAAAAGCGCTCAAAGGTTTGAGGGCTCGTTCATTATATCTTCAGTTAATTTCTGAGGTTCTTGCCCGAAAAGTCCTGATGGCTTTTGAACTTAATGAAATAAACATGCTGTATTGCGGCGGCGGAAACTTCTATTTGCTCTTGCCAAATCTATCGAACAGCGAGGAGAAGCTAAAGAGCATACAGGCCGAGATAGATAAAATATTGCTTAAAGCCCATAAAGGAAAATTAACCGCCATCCTAAGTTGGATACCGGTTTCCTATTTTGATTTTTTCAAAGATTTTGCCAGTGTTTGGCAGCAAGCAGGGAAAGAACTTGCCCTCAAAAAAAGAAAAAAGTTTTCTTCTTTAATCAGACAAGGCGGAGTCAAAGATTTCAAGGAATCGGTTCTTGGACCTTATGACCTGGGAGGAGAAAATAAAGGCTGTCTTATCTGTGGTGAGGAAATAGAAAAAGACGGGCCTGATACTTGTGATTTATGCCAGAGTTTTATTGACCTGGCAGGAGATTTGAATCGGGCAGAAATTTTGCTCATCAAGCCTTCAGGAAGGTCGACTCTTCCAGAAAAAATCAAAAATTGGTGGGAGGTTCCGGAAGCCTTAGGTTATGATTGTAGGTTCATTTCCACGGATAAAAAGACTTTCCCCTTCAACAGAAATGCTTATTTAATCAATTCAGTAGATTTTGCCGGCCGAGCAGATGGGTTCGTGTTTATTGCCCGAAAGACTAATTCCTCAGAAACTGGGCAGCCTTTAACGCTTGAGGATATGGCTGGGGCGGCTTCAGGCATCAAGAAATGGGGTGTTTTCAGAGCTGACGTCGACCGGCTGGGTGAGCTTTTCCAGAACGGATTAGGAGATAATAAAACCATTTCCAGGGTCAGCATGCTGAGCACCCTCCTTTCGTTATACTTTAGCGCCAGGATGAGCCAGATTGAGAATTGGTCTGAAGGCGACCAGGTGGGTTCTCATCTGGCAAAGGATGTTTATATTGCTTACGCAGGCGGAGATGACTTGTTTTTAATCGGCCCCTGGTCGGTTTTGATAGACCTGGCAGGCTGCCTGAGAAATGATTTTAGCGAGTTCACGTGCGGCAAGTTGACTATTTCGGCGGGCATATTTTATGCGCCAGGGAAGAAATTTCCTGTCTACCAGGCAGCCAGGATGTCAGGCGAGGCTGAAGACCAGGCGAAGAATGATGGACGGAACAGGTTAAATGTTTTTGGTGAGTCAATGGAATGGACTTGTCTCCCAACTATAAAAGAAATAGTTGAAATAGTTACAGGTTTATTGCAAGGTGAAAATGGTAAGGCTGTTCCGCGCTCTCTTTTGAGCGTTCTTTATAACATTCATCATGAGAAACAGTTGAAAAAAGAAAATCGGATAAAAATGGAAAGAGTTTGGCGGCTCCATTATTCATTAAAAAAACTGATGGGGAAGCTAAATGACAAGCAGAAGCAGGACCTAAATAAATTGCTGGAGCTTATCTTGGTCAATTATGAAATCTATCCTTATCTTAACATCGCCACCAGGGTGGCGGATTATTTGACCAGAAACTAAAAGGAGGAAGAATATGAATTATCCAAAAAATTTTTCAAGTCAGAGTGCGAGGCCAACCCCGAATAACGACAATAAGGTAAATGAAGCTAGGATAAAAAAGGTCTTGGATGGTGACGCTGCGGAGATGAATAAGTATGCCAATGAATTAGCTGAATATTATCTCCCAGGTAAGGAAAATGAAAAATTATCAACTTCTCAAATCAGAAATTTCTTGGATGAAATCCAAAAAATGAAAGAATTCAGTGCCAACAAGCTGCAGCTGCTGCGTCCAAAATTAGCTTACGCCGCTGGTCGTCATAAAGGTCGGGTTAGAGATTTTAGAGACTTGATAGAAAAATTAATTGAAAAGACTAACAAAGATAACTTTGATCATTTCAAGAATTTTGTCGAGGCGATTGTTGCTTACCATAGATTTCATGGTGGCAAATAATTAAAAAGAAGACAAAAAGGAGGATAAAATGGAGCATTATTTGATAGGAAAGGTAATCATCAGAGGTCAGATTGAGGTTAAAACCGGTATGAGGATTGGCGGAGCGAGCAGCGGTTTAAAAATCGGCGGTCTTGATTTAAGCGTCATAACCGACCCGGAAGGAAAGCCATACATCCCTGGCTCTTCACTAAAAGGCAAGCTTCGGTCATTGATTGAAAAAAAAGAAGCGGCTAACAACCCTAAGTTTTGGAACAAGGATGATAAAGATAAAGGGCAACCGACCGGCCAACATAAGTGCGAAAACAATGAAGAGTACCAGAAATGTCCAGTGTGCAAAATATGGGGCATTGCCGTTTCAGATAAAATAACAGTTCCGACACCCACCCGTCTAATTGTTTGCGATGCCTATCTGGATGAAGAAAGCCTCAAGGACCTAAAGGATAACCTCGAACTGGAGTATACCGAAGTTAAATTCGAAACAGCCATAAACCGTCTTACTGGGACTGCCTTGCATGGCAGTTTGAGACAAATTGAAAGGGTGCCCGCTGGCGCCAGGTTTAAAGATGTTGAACTTATTTTTAACGTGTTTGAGCCAGGCGACAAAGATCTACTTAGACACATCTTCGTTGCCCTGGAACTCCTGGAACATGACTACCTGGGTGGTATGGGCTCTCGTGGCTATGGCCGGGTTGCCTTCAACGGCATCGATATTTTCTGGAATAAAAGAGAAGATTACGAAAAAGGGCAGGTCGAATTAACTCCAGAACGGGTTATTAATAAAGATATAGGTTCGACGCCAAGCAAAATAGTCAGAAACTTTGAGCCGCTAAAAGCGAAGCTGGTATAACGACCATGAGATATTTGGGAATTAAACTTACACCAAGGAGTTTTCTCCATCTCGGGGAGAGGGAAGGCTGGTTGGAAGGCAGCCGGGTTTACATCCCGTCCGACACTCTATTTTCTGCCCTTTGTCACTCCCATCTTTTGTTATATGGAGAGATAGATTCATTTATTTCAGCTTTTAAGCAGCCTGAACCTCCGTTTCTTATTAGCTCAGCCTTCCCTTTTTGGGGGCAAGATTATTATTTCCCGCTGCCCAAGAACCAGCTGGCTAAAACGAAAGAACTTAAGAAAATCAAGTTTGTAAATCTGGTCCTGCTAAAGCGGCTATTGGCAGGGGACTCGCTGGAAGATCTATCGGAAGAAATAAAAACTAATTTAGAATATGATGTCTTGCCAAGATGGGAGTCAAAAGCAAAAGCCAAGGCCAGGAAAAATGAAAAGCTTGTCCCCTGGGAAATTGAGAATGTCCCGAGAGTTTCGTTAAACCGTTTAAACAACCATCCTGGAGAAAACTTTTTCTACTTCGGCCAGGTTAAGTTTGTAAGGAAATCAAAAGACCACGAAGAAGCTGGTTTGTTCGTTCTGGTCAAGGCGATAGAAAAAGAATGGGAAAAGAAAGTAAAAGCGTTGTTTCGATTGCTGTGTGATGAAGGAATCGGGGGAGACCGCACCTCGGGCAAGGGGCTATTTCATCAACCTGAATTTTTTGAGCTTGATTTCCCAGAGATTCCTGAAGCCAATGCCTGTTATGCTGCCTCTTCTTATTTTCCGTCGGAAGAGGAACTGGTCGAACTTGAGAAAGCTTATTATGAAGTTGAGGAAAGAAAAGGCTATATTTTTTCACCCGCCAACCGCTCTTTCAGGCGGCGCTCTTTAAGACTTTTTGTCGAGGGGTCGGTATTTCCAGGGCTTAGCCGAAAAGGGACACTCCAAGACGTTACTCCAGAAATATTTACTGGCCATCGGGTCTATCGTTATGGATTATTGTTATCATTTCCTTGCAAACTGGAGGAAACATGAAAATTAAGGTCAAAACTATCACTCCAGTCCATATTGGCTCAGGCGAAGAAATTTCGCCCATCGAATATTTTATTGATAAAGAAAAGGGATATTTTAACGTGCTGAATATGGATAGGCTTTTTTCTGATAAAGCCTTTGAAAAGTACAGGGAAAAGTTCATAAAAGAGGCCAGTATCACACGCTATATAGGTAAGATAATCCCTGACCAGGACCTATTAAGGAAGCATCTAAAATATTCTATTCCGATTAGTCTTGAGGCCAGACAAAGCAACCCAATAGAAGTTAAAAGCTTTATAAAGAGTGCGGGTCGGCCATTTATTCCAGGGAGCTCAATTAAGGGAGCTATGATTTCTGCTTTAGTTTATTATGCCTTGAGGGAAAGCTACAAAAATTCTGCAGATAAAAGTCACCTATTATCTATGTTTAATTCAAGAAAAGATGGTTATGATGATCTTCTGGCCCAGGCCTATGGATTTTTAGCAAAAGAAAAAAGAAGTGCGAGCTTTGGAGGGAAAGAAGATAAGTTTTTAAACCTGTTTGATGTCTCCGATTCGAGCTGTTTGGAAAGTAAACGTTCCTTAAGGGTAGAATTAGCCAAGGTAGATGGAGCAAAGAGAGGAGGAAATATACCAATAATGTATGAGACCTTGAAAGAGTCTGTTGAAGCTGAGTTTGAGATTAGGTGTAAGAATTGCCGGTTGGATGAAAAAAAAGTTCTTGAAATTTGCCACGAGTTTTATCAAAAGGTTGCCAGAAAGGATGGAGTAAACATTCCAGTTTCGCCTTATCTCTTGAGAATAGGTCAAGGTGTTTCAGCTTACGGCACTTCTTTGTTGATTTTAGCCGAGGAAATGGGTACTAAGGATTATTTTATCAAGCCACCTCGTACCAGAAAACGGCTGTTGGAAGGAATCGAGAAAAAGGCTATGGGCTTCGTTCAGCTAATTCCAGTATAATCGGACCATGGATAAAACATGCAATAAAAAGAAAATAATAATAAGTTTTATAGGCAAAGGCGATTATAAAGAAGTCGAGTACCAACTCAATGGTCGGCGTATAAAAAGCAGATTAGCCATAATTCCAATAAAAGAACTATTTGGCCCAGAAGAAATTTATGTAATCGGGACAGAAGAATCGAAATGGTCAGAATTAAACGGGATAGATTATAAAAAAGTCATAATACCAGCGGGCAATTCGGAAAAAGAATTTTGGCAGATGATGGATATTCTATCTGAAAATATAAAGCTCACTAATTCAGATGTTGCCTTTGATATTACCCATTGTTTCCGCACTATTCCTTTTTTTGTTGTCATTTACATAAAGTTTATGAAGTTTATTGAACCAACGGCGGAAATTAAACATATCTATTATGCCAACCTTGACAATAAAAGTATTTTAGACTTAAAACCTTTGCTGGATATGCTGGATTGGGTAGATGCGGCCTCAATTTTTAAACAAAATGGAGATTTAGAACATTTGAGCATCTTAGTCACCAAAAATTTGAGAGAAGCTTTTATGGGAGAGAAGCAGACATCAGCGAGCTCCTTGAAAAAACTAAACAAGATTATGAAAGAGCTCTCAGCCATCACTAAAATGACCTACGTCCCACAACTTGGCGAAATTTCAAACTCATTTTCAGAATTGCTTGCTGATGCAGAATTTAAATCAGAGACGAAGCGCTATTTAAAGCCTCTTTATTATTTATTGCCCAAAGTAGAAGAAATGATTGAGAAATTTAAGGCCTCAACAGAATGGGAATCCCAATTAAAAATTGCTTCTTGGTACCTTGACAACAACAGGCCATCTCAAGCTTTAATTGTTTTGCGAGAAGCTATAATCACGCATCAGTGTCTAAAGGGCGGAATGGATCCCTATGATAGTGATGTGAGGAGGGAAATAGAAGAAACTTTAAATAAGGCGGTAAAAACAAAATCAGAGATGCCCATATATCAATTGTGGGATAAAGTAAGTCAGCATCGCAATAAAGTTGCTCATGCGCTCATGCGCCGTCGCGAAAATATCAATCCCGAAAAAGCCATCAGGACGACCGCCGAATATCTAAAAGAAGCCTCTAAGATATTGCCAGAAAGGTCTGAAGATGAGAATTGAAATAGATGTATCCACTCTTTATGAGGGACAAGCCAAGCTTAAAGACCTGGATTTGTACTTAAAAAAAGTTCAAGAATTGGCTGGCGAGGGTAATGAAATAGTATTGTTTGGGCCAGGTCCAATCTGGCTCTATTTAAAAATTGCCCATTTGTTGCATGGTAAAGCCAGCCGATTAATTTACCAATCACCGGTAGTTAAGGAATTGGTAATTTTTGACCACAACCCATACTGAGTACTGATTGGAATAAAATAAATGCGCTTAGAATTTCAGAAATATACTATTTTTCTAAAACCTAAGAAAACCATTTTATTGCCGCCATATAAAGGCTCGACTTTTCGGGGCGGGTTCGGCAATTCGCTTAAGCGGGTAGTTTGTCTTTTTAGAAATAAAAATTGCCAGGAGTGTCCACTAAATGGGGAATGTGTATATGCCTATGTTTTTGAAACCATGAGTCTTTCTAAAAACCCGCTATTTATCTTGGATAATCATGCTGTGGTACCACATCCGTTTATCATCGAGCCCCCTTTAGAGAGAACTACTGTTTATGAGCCTGGTAGCCAAATTAGCTTTAATCTTGTCTTAATAGGCAGGGCAGTTAAGTACGTGCTTTATTTCATCATGGCTTTCGAGCAGTTGGGTGAGGTGGGAATAGGAAAGGGGCGAGGCAAGTTTGAGATTTCAAAGGTCGAAGTAGATGGACAAGTTATCTATTCAGATGCTGACCGAGCTTTGGTGCCAGCTGAGTCGAAAATATTTGAGGTTCCTGAAGAATTTATCATAAGCGATGGTCATGATGAAACTATCGGCATAGAATTTCTTACACCGACTAGGATTAAATACCAGCGGCAGTATATTTCCAAAATTGATTTTTTTATCCTAATTACAAATTTAATGAGGCGTTTAGCTTTATTAAATGTTTATCATGGTTCTGCTGAAGTTCCACGTTGGAACCACAAACTGATTATAGAAGAGGCAAAAAAGGTAAAAATAATTGAAGACACAACAAGTTGGTTAGATTGGCAAAGATATTCTCACAGGCAAAAAACTAAGATGATGTTAGGAGGGGTCATCGGCGGCATAAAATATGAAGGTAAAATTAAAGATTTCTACCCGATATTAAGAGCAGGAGAAATTTTTCATGTTGGCAAAGGTATTTCCTTTGGACTGGGAATGTACAGATTACTTATGTAAATTAAAAGAAAAAGATTTTGAAAAATAATATATAGAGATGTTTGTGATGAGTAACCATTTTAGCAATGGCGGTATTCGATTAAGAGAAAAAGAAACGTTTCAGAAATGTTTCGGTGGTAAGTTGGTCGGAAGCGAAAAATCTGGCCAAATGGCTTTGTATCATATTGATAAAAAAGGAGTTATAAGGCTTCGCGGTAGGAATAGGACCCCAGATTAAGAGGGGATTGCGACTTCTTTTTCTTTCTTCATTTTCTTTCTCCCTTCAGTAGGAATAGGACCCCAGATTAAGAGGGGATTGCGACTTTGAATTTTTTTCATGTTTTGAACCTCCTATAAGTAGGAATAGGACCCCAGATTAAGAGGGGATTGCGACTATATCTGGGTTTTGCCTTCCTCCAAAAGTGGAGTAGGAATAGGACCCCAGATTAAGAGGGGATTGCGACCAAACCTACATTCTGATATTAATTTCTCTGATATGTAGGAATAGGACCCCAGATTAAGAGGGGATTGCGACTCCAGCGCCACGGCGGCATCGAGGGCATCTTTCAGTAGGAATAGGACCCCAGATTAAGAGGGGATTGCGACTTACTTCCGGCGATATATTAACATTAAAGAGATGTAGGAATAGGACCCCAGATTAAGAGGGGATTGCGACCGTTCGGACTGAGAATACATTTCTCTCGCTTCTTTTGTAGGAATAGGACCCCAGATTAAGAGGGGATTGCGACCATCAGATAAAAAATAATGGAGATAAACCTCTTCGTAGGAATAGGACCCCAGATTAAGAGGGGATTGCGACTCCAGCGCCACGGCGGCA
>PNJE01000035.1 GCA_002877915.1 Candidatus Aminicenantota bacterium | reverse complement strand
CGGTTATAAGCAGCCATTTCCCGTTCACCCTGGAGCACGTGGATTTCGACGCTGGTCTGATTATCAGCCGCCGTAGTAAAAATTTCAGTTTTCCGCGTAGGAATGGTCGTATTACGAGGAATCATCTTGGTGAAAACTCCGCCCAAGGTTTCAATTCCGAGGGTCAGAGGAGTGACATCGAGAAGCAGAACGTCCTTGACCTCGCCTCCCAGAACAGCTCCCTGAATTGCTGCTCCAACTGCCACCACTTCATCCGGGTTAACGCCCTTGTGGGGTTCTTTACCGAAAAAGTCGCGGACTAATTGCTGGATTCGAGGCATCCGGGTCTGCCCGCCAACCAGGATTACTTCATGTATATCTTCTGGTTTTAGACCGGCATCCTGGAGAGCCTGCTTAACGGGCGGAATTGAACGCATAATCAGGTCTTCAGAAAGTTGCTCCAGCTTAGCCCTGGTTAACTTCATTAAAAGGTGCTTCGGTCCAGAAGCATCAGCGGTGATGAACGGCAGGTTGATTTCAGTCTCCATCATAGTGGAAAGCTCAATCTTGGCTTTTTCGGCAGCTTCTTTAAGCCTCTGGAGTGCCATTTTGTCCTGGGACAAGTCTATGCCGGTTTCCTTTTTGAATTCGCTAACGATCCAGTCCTGAACCCGCTGGTCAATGTCATCGCCGCCGAGGTGAGTATCACCGTTGGTAGCCTTAACTTCGACCACTCCTTCTCCTACTTCCAGGATAGAAATATCAAAGGTACCGCCGCCGAAGTCATACACCGCGATGATTTCATCCTTTTTCTTTTCCATGCCGTAAGCCAGAGCTGCGGCTGTCGGTTCGTTGATGATGCGGACAACATCCAGACCGGCAATTGTCCCGGCATCCTTGGTCGCCTTTCTCTGGGCATCGTTGAAATAAGCGGGAACGGTGATTACCGCTTTTTCCACCTTCTCGCCTAAATAATCTTCAGCCGCCTTTTTCAGCTTCTGCAGGATGAAAGCCGAGATCTGGGGCGGGGAATACTCTTTCCCTTGAGCGACAACCCTGACATCGCCATTAGAAGCCTCAACCACTTTATAGGGGACCTGCTTGATTTCATTCAGAACTTCATTGTAACGTCTTCCCATAAAGCGCTTAATGGAGTAAATGGTATTTTCAGGATTGGTAACCCTCTGCCTCTTAGCTACCTGACCTACGAGAATTTCTCCTTTCGCAGTAAAGCCGACCACAGAAGGAGTCGTCCGGCCGCCTTCTTCATTGGCGATGACCGTAACTTTGTCACCTTCCATGACGGCAACAACTGAATTGGTAGTACCGAGGTCGATTCCTATTATTTTACCCATGTTTTTCCTCCTAAATTCTTTTAAGCTTTATATTAATATAAAATTTGAGTATAAATTTGTCAAGTTTTTTAATAATTATAATTTATTTATTTTCAAGTGATTATGAATTTTTTTAAGTCAAGCTGGCGTTATAAAACAAAAAAGGGGGAATTGTATATGGGAAAATAGCATTAATCAGCGTGTCTAAGGTTAAGGAAATATGGCGTCTTAAGTTAAGAAAAAATAGAAAAAATATAAAATTGCCGAATTATCTCAGGACTTACTTTCGGCCTGACAAAGCATAAAAAGAGAAAACCGATTGCCATTTTTTTAAAATAAAATAACGATAGAGCATTAAAATGAGAATAAAAAAATTAGCCAGTAGAGCTGGGGATACTCAGGGAAGCCAGATTATTCCCTTGATTCCGTCAATGAAAGCCCAGTAAAGGCCCTGGGCTTCTCGAGGGTTATCAAAGTAAATTATCATCCTGGTTTCAGGATTCTTTCGATTTATCAGAAAATTTTTTACCGGCAGCCAGACATACCAGAGAAAACTCTCTGCTGCCTGATGCAATTTTTGTTTTCCACTCGTCTTAGACCGGACTGAAATTTTAAGCCCATTATCCAAAATCAGCTCATAAGTAGTTGGCATATCGGTTATTTCCAGAGCTTCTAACTGGAACTCATCTGAATCTGGAGAGGCGGAGGAGGGTGCGGATTTTTTACTCTTGGTCTTTCCCTTTTCGTCTTTTTCGCTCGGAGCCGGAGTGGGCATAACTTCAGATTCCCCTGGTTTAATCAACTTGCGCTTAGGTGGATTTAGGGCAGATTTCTGGACAAGAGCAGTAACTTTTAACGGCACTGGCTTTCCGGCATACTTTATCTGCCTGGCTATCCAAGACTTTAGCACCATCCCCCTGGCTCGCAGTTCTGTTTTTTTGTCCTTGAGATTTATAACAAAATAATACTGCGGGTTTTTAGCCAGAGTATATTCTTCTTCCAGAAATTTATTTTCTTTTAAAATCTGCTGATTGATGGCCAGTTTAGGCTGAGCATTGGATTGGGGTTTATTCTCGGAAGGCTTTTTAGCTTGGTTCTTTTGCTGAGTTTTATCGGGGGCAGTCGTGGCCGGAGCTACCATTTTCCTGACCTTATGGCTCGTAACCTTCTTTACTGGCGAAGCCATCCGGGTCTCGGAGCGAGGAGTCTGCCCGCTTAATAACCCAAAGCTTACTATCATGGTCAGAAAAATCATAAGAGAAAAAGAAAGATGGAGGGCTTTTTTATTTTTCGCATCTGACTTTTTCTTAAACATTAACTCTTTCCCCGTTATTCAAACGTCAGCTCAATATATATAAATTTTAGTCCCGATTTTGGCCATTTTATAAATAACTTCCAGGTCTTTATCCGCAAAACGGACACAACCATGAGTGACATTTCTCCCGAGGAGCCGGGTATAAAGAGTCCCATGAAGGAAATATCCATTGCCAAAGCCAAGAGCATAATCTCCCAGCACCCCGCCCTCGACCCGATCCTCAGGATTTTTTGGAATGGGCTCCCCATCTTCAATGAAAGCCCAATCAGGTTTAACCCAGTAAGGGTTTTGAATTTTTGTTTTGACAAAAAACTCTCCCTTGGGAGTGTCGAAAACCCAGCTTCTCTTGCCCGAAGGATCGACCAAGATAACCCCGCTGCCAGTTGAGACCAGGCCCTCCCTAATAGTTTCCCCGTCTTTTTTCAGATAATATTTGTTTTCGGCGGAATCCACCATTATGTAAACCCCCTTTGGCTGGAGCGCTTGAATCTTTTGCTTCCAGAGGACGTTTTGAGCTTCAGGGGTAATTTTAGCCTGAGAATCTGGTTTGAAATTATAGATAGTCTTCCACTCGTTGGCCAATTTTAGATTATTTATCCAGGCCAGGGCAAAAATAAAAATGATAGATATATAGATAAGAGAAAAAAAGGCAAGAAGAACTTTCCAGAATTTCATTGCTTATCTTTTTTTAATATGGCAATAATCTTATTGTTGGGGTCGGTTGTCCCGACGATAGTCACCTGCGTTCCGACCGGAATCATTTTATATAATTCACTCATATCATCATCGTCCAGGGCAACGCAACCTCTGGTCAGGCCATCTTTACCGCCTCCATGAATTTCAATTAAACCTCCAATTGGGGTGGCTGGAGTGATATAACCTTTTTTCTTGGCTTCATTAAATTTTTTTATATCTTCTTCATTCGGATAATTGATTAGTAGAGCATTGCCATATTTAGTTGGTGCAATCTTTTTAATCACCCGATATTCACCCTCGGGAGTAGCATCATCACCGGCATGAAGTTTATCGCTTAAGCCGTTAAACCCCAGACCAACGTCATAGGTCTTAATCGGGACACCAGCTTTATAAACTGTCAGCTTCCTCTCTAACTTACTGACCACAATCACCGTGGCTCCGCTGGCCCTGGATTTTTCTATCGCTCGCTCAGCCAAGCTTCTCCACTGAAAAATTTGCTTCTGATCCATGTATCTTTCAAGCTGCTTCTTGAGAATGTTTTCAGCCTGATTCAGCAAGCCGGCGATGGCTTGAAGCCGCGCTTTGGCTTCCTCAAACTTGTTTTCAGCTAAAAGCCGGTCTACTTCCTTGAACATTACGTCGGCCTGAGCCAACTCTTTCCGGGAAAAATTTCTCAAGGTAAGTTCCAGGCTCAGGGAATCCAGAATTTCAAATCTTGAATATAAGCTGCTTTTCTCTGAAAGGATATCCTTCGTCAAAGCAGCTTTTTTATCGTCTATTAATTTCTGAATCCGCTCACCTTCGTTAATTACCTGCTCAAATTTTTCTTTAACCAGGTTATAATGGCGAAAATAACCTACTTTTAATTCTTCCTGGTCATAGATTTTTTTGGCTTCAGCCAGCATCTTCTGGTAATTCTCATAATCGTCAGGGGCAAAAAAAGAAGCACCGGCCCTCCAGAGGTTTTGCTCTTGAGCCAGAGCCTCATTTACCTCTGAAGGAGCCGGTGGCGTTTTACAATTCTGAGTAAAAAATAACAGGCTAAGCTGAGTAATCAGAACTATGGCAACTCGGACAATTCTTAGCTTCACTAATCAACTCGACTCCTTCTGGATTAAAGAACTGAGCTTACTTTTTCACTTTTCCTTTTACTTTTTCGATAGCGGCTTTCACCTGTTCAGAAATAGCATTGGCCTTTTCCTTGATGGAATTGGCTTTGTCCTTGGCTCCGAAATAATCTTCTTTGTCGATTGAAGACTGGACTTCAGACAGCTGAGCTTCAAGACCAGCCAGGTCGGCTTTCATGGCCTCAATGTCAGCCTTGGTGCCTTTTCCCTTGGGAGCCTTGTCCAGGAGAGCCTTAGCTTCATCATAAGCCGCCTTGGCATCATTCTGAGCAGCCAGAGCTTCCTTCTTGGCTTCTTCTTTTCTGGCCGGAATAAGTTTCACTACGGCATCGGCGTCGGATTTAACCTTGGCCAGCATTTCCTTAGCTTTCCCGTACTTTTTGAACAGCTTTTTCGACTGAGCATTAATTTCGTTCATAGCGGCGTTGTAATCATCATTAAGCTTCTTGAGCTCGTCCTTGGCATAAGTTTCACCGCCAGCTGAGACCACAGCGCTAATCGCAGCCTTAGCATCATTTATCTGTTGGGTCGGCTGCTTGGCGCAGCTGGTGAACAGGAAAACCACTAAAAAAGTCAGAACCGAAAGTTTCATCAGATTTTTCATTCTTTTTTCCTCCTTTCTGATGAATTTTAATTATTTAAATGGCTTAATTCCTCTACAAATTCCTTTACCTGGAGAACCTCTTCACCCCTAATCTTTTATATTAAATGGGATTCGAGGTAGCGATTAAATTCTTGCTGACATAACTATGGGGGGCTTAAAAAATCTGGTAGAGAATTTTCTCCATCTCCACACATGTTTAACCTTCTTCTTCCCTTCACCCTTCCGGTGAAGATTGTAATTATCATTATCACAAAAAAAATGCTTTGTCAAATTTTTAATGACTGTCATCGTTGCTTAATTTTTTTACTTTCCAATCAAATTGATGCCGGAAAAATAAAAAGCCCGGACGAGTTAGAGGTCCAGGCTTTTTTTCAATTTAAATTTAAGAGTTATCTAAACAAAAACAGCTCGACCTTATTTATCTGGGTCGACAATGAAACCTTCCTTCATCAAGAACTGGATTTCTTCTCTGGCTTTGCGGATGGTGTTTTCGGCCATCTTGTAAAGCTCATCAGCCGGGATGTCTTTACGAGCCACGCCCTGCTCAATGGCTTTTCGACCAACAGCCACGGCTTCTCTCGGGAAAACTTCCCACTGGTCCATATTGGGGATAATGTATTCTTCGTGGATACCCTTGTCTTCAGCTACCTTGGCTAATTCATAGGCGGCGGCGATGCACATTTCATCAGTGATGGTTTTAGCTCTAACATCTAAGGTGCCGCGGAAGATTCCGGGGAAACCGAGAGAGTTATTAACTTGGTTTGGGAAGTCAGAACGACCGGTAGCCACGATTCTGGCACCAGCTTCCTTGGCTTCCCAGGGCCAGATTTCTGGAATCGGGTTAGCTTCAGCAAAAACAATGGCATCCTTAGCCATCGTCTTGATCCATTCAGGTTTAATGACCCCGGGTCCAGAAGCAGAAACGCTAATCATAACATCAGCGCCTTTCAGGGCTTCGGCCATATCACCCTGCTTATTCTTTGGATTGGTTTTAAGACAGAGATCCCATTTTTCTTTGAATTTAGTCTGGAGTGTTTCCCGGTCAGCTCGGTCCTTAGAAAGAATGCCCTTGGAGTCAACGGCCAGCATATTTTCAGGATTAACACCAGCAGCTATCAGCAGCCTGGCAATGGCAATACCGGCTGCTCCAGAACCGATGACCGTAACCTTGATTTCATCAATTTTCTTGTTGACAATCTTCAAAGCGTTGATTAAACCAGCAACGGTAACACAAGCTGTTCCCTGCTGGTCATCGTGCCAGATGGGAATTTCGCATTCAGCTCTAAGGGTGTCCAGAATGTGGAAACATTTCGGATGAGAAATATCTTCCAGGTTGACGCCGCCAAAAGTCGGCTGCAAAGCCTTAACAATGTAAATGAATTTGTCCGGGTCTTTTTCTCTGAGGCAAATCGGAAAAGCATCTACCCCACCAAGGTACTTATAAAGCAGTGCCTTACCTTCCATGACTGGTAAAGCAGCTTCTGGCCCGATGTCGCCCAGTCCCAGAACTCGCGTTCCATCAGAAATGACGGCGACAAAATTTCCCTTGTTGGTCATTTCGTAGGCTTTTTCCGGGTCTTTGTTGATTTCCATACAAGGAGCAGCCACGCCTGGCGTGTACCAGATAGCAAAATCATTAAAATTGCGCACCCTGCATTTTAGAGTGACGCCAACTTTTCCCTTATAGAATGGGTGAAGCCTGAGGGCATCTTTTGATGGCTGTTGGGCCTTGGCCAACAGTTCTTCGACGGTTACTTTTTTCTCCATTATTACCTCCAAATTTATAATAATGAGAGGTGATGATAAGATATTAATAAATTTTAGTCAAACAAAAATTTCTTTCAGGTTAAGACATGGTATCCAGGACAAGAGGAGTATCTGGAGGAGGCGTGGTGGCCGCCCGGAAAATAAAGCACTCTGCCTGAAATTGAGGCGGCTTAGGTTCGGGGAGATTATTTCTATGGGCCGGCAGATTACTGAGCTCTCTCCAAATACTGTTGCTCTCCTGGATACAGCATCCTAAAATGAAAAAAAATATAAATTGAAGGTCATATTAAAAAGCAACAAGCTGACCGCGGACCACCCGAAAAGAGAAAAAAAACCAGAAACAGCAGAAAGTAAAATTAAGCCTGATCTTACAGAATCTTCTTATTATCAACTTATCATCAATTAATCATCAACCAAATTTAAAAAACTAAACTCATTCCTGAAGTCTTGCCCAATTGCTAAATAGGATTTAATTGAATAATACCAAGCGCTTAATTTGGCTCGGCTTGACTTGACAAATCAACTCCTAATCATTATATTTAAAAACGTAACTTACCGAGCGGTAAGTTAGTAATACCCAGCAAGGTTAAAATACGATGCCAAGAATTATCCCCAAATCGATTAATTCCACTCAAGATGCTAAAAATCACATAATCACTACCGCCCGAAAGCTGTTCTCTGATTACAGCTATTTAGGAACTTCTATGAGTGATATTGCTAAAAAATTGCAAATCACTAAGGCCGCCCTTTACCATCACTTCAGCGGCAAGGCTGAGATTTATAAGTCTGTTCTGGATAACGCTTTTGCCGAATTAAGCCAGGCTATCTCTGAGATACCGCCTGGAACCAGCAGCCAGGAAAAGCTCAGGCACTTAATAAAAAGCTACTTAGATTTTGGAAGCAAAGAAAAGAATCTGATTAAAGGCTTGATGATAAAACTGGCTCCCAGGCAGGAAGAGATTATTAATCATATCGCCCGGCTGAGAGAGAAGCTGCTCAATCTAATGCAGCCAGTGATTGAAGAAGCCTTGGTTGGCCGGAGAGTGTTAAGCAAGGTTGACAGCCGGACTCTAACTTTTTATTTGACCAGTCTGATGGACGGCCTGCTCCTGGAATATTCTTTATTAAGAAAAGATTTCGACTCGGCTGAAATATCCAAAGAGCTTCTGGAAATATTATTTTAATTTCAACCAAGAGATAAGCATCCGACTTATAAATTTAGGCAGTAAGAAAGGAGGAAATTATGTCGGAGCTAATTAAAAAAACAATTTTAGCTGGCCTGGGATTAATTTCTCTCACCCGGGAAAAAGCCGAAGAATTAGCTAAGGACCTAATTAAACGAGGAGAGCTGGCTCAGACAGAAGAAGCCAAATTCGTCAAGGACTTGATGGCTCAAGCCGAAAAGAATAAAGCTGAACTGGAAAAGAAGGTGGAGCAAATATCTGAAAACGTCCTGAAAAAATTAAATCTTCCGACGAGAAAAGAATTTGAAGAACTTAAGGCTCGAGTGGAGGAAATAGCCGGTCAGAAAAAATAAAAGGCAAGAAATATAAGAAAAAGCTAAACGGGTATTTGAGACCTGGGTCAAATAAATAAAAAGGGAAAATAAGGATGGCCAATTTAACTTCGATGCTTACAATCAGAAGAAACCTGAATAAAGTCAGGCGCAGCCAGCGGATTATTTCAGTTTTTGTTAAATTTGGTCTCGACTACCTGTTTGATCGCTCTAAAATAAATCTGTTAGCCAGGTTCCATCGAAAAACGAAAAAGCTTCGGCAGTTATCCGCTCCCGAAAGGTTGCGGCGGGCTTTCGAAGAACTGGGGCCGACTTTTATTAAGTTCGGTCAGGTGCTGAGCACCCGGCCTGATTTCCTGCCATCAGAATTCATCCGCGAGCTGGAAAAGCTTCAGGACGAAGTTCCGCCTTTTGATAGCCAGGAAGCCAAAAAAATTCTGGAAATAGAATTAAAAGCGCCGCTTGACAATCTCTTTAAAGAATTTAATCAAGATCCAGTGGCCTCAGCTTCCTTGAGCCAGGTCCATCGGGCGGTCTTAAAAGGCGGAGAAGTGGTGGCGGTTAAGATACAAAGGCCGGGCATTAAAGAAATTATTGAACTTGACCTCGAAATTCTCGAAGACCTGGCCGGAATTGTGGAAAACCATCTGTCGAGCGGCTGGGTTTACCAGCCAAAATTAATAGTCGAAGAATTTAAAAAAGCCATCCGGAAAGAACTAGATTTTATTGAGGAAGCCTATAACTTTGAAAAATTTAGATTAAATTTCAGAAACATAGCTTACCTGAAGGTCCCGAAGATTTACTGGGAGCTAACCACAAATAAAGTTCTGACTATGGAATTCATCGAGGGCGTAAAAATAAATGAAATAACTCAAGAAAAATACCGCCAGGTCTTCGAAGCCAAAAAGGTTGCCCAGGAGGGGGCCGAAGCTGTGCTGAAACAAATACTCGAAGACGGCTTTTTCCAGGCTGACCCTCATCCGGCTAACCTTTTTGTTCAGCCGCCAGCGACAATTGTCATGCTGGACGTGGGCATGACTGGGTATCTCGAAGAAAAGTCCATAATCTCCATCCTAAGGGTCCTGCGAGCTGTAGCTGATATAGATTTGGATGAGATTATCACTGGAATGGAAGACCTGGGAATAATAATGGAAGCAGTAGACCGGAACAGGCTCCGCCAGGATTTAGTGGAATTAATTGAGCGTTATTCAGGAAGGCCGCTTAAAACCATAAAGGTATCCAACCTCAGCCAGGATATTTTTGAGCTCATGGTCAGGCACAGCTTAGTCGTGCCGTCTAATTTAGTTTTAATGATCAGGGCTCTGTCTATTGTGGAAAGCATCGGCTGGGACTTAGATCCAGATTTCGACCTGCTTTCGACTTTTAAGCCATTTGTCAAGCAGCTTTTATGGAAGCGTTATTCTCCCGCCACCTGGTTAAAAAAAGGACAAAGCTTCCTGGACCAGAGCCTGGAACTTTTCGGACATCTTCCCCGGGATTTAGCAGATTTATTTCGGAAGGTTAAAGAAGGCCAGCTAAAAATAAGCTTTGAACACCGGGGCTTAGAGAACTTGACTCGAGAGATTGACCGAGCCAGCAACCGGATTTCCTTCAGCCTGATCATAGCCGCTCTGATTATTGGTTCCTCATTGCTTCTGCAGCAAAAAATCGGGCCGACAATATTTGGAGTTTCGGCCGTGGGTATACTGGGTTACCTTCTGGCGAGTCTGCTGGGAGTTGGTTTAATTGTCTCCATTTTGCGCTCGGGTAAATGGAAATGAATTGACAGGAGAGATATAATATATATATGAAATAATTTTCATAGGGAGGTCATCGTGGATAGAGGATTGATTAAAGCCAGAATCAGGACCAACCTGGCCGTCAATACTTTAAAACTTCTGGCCAGCAAAGGTCTCCTGAGAAATTGGGCTCTGAAGGTAGCGGCTAAAAAAGCCAGGGAAAGTCTCAGGGAATATGAAATGACTGAGGGCTCCAGGTCTGAATACTTAGCGGCGGTGGAAGCTCAATATGTCATTAATTTAATGCATCAGGGTCTTATGAACATTGACCGTGGTATCATCTCGAAAGACTACTTGAAGAAAGTGGCGGAGACTCTTGGCCGAGGGATCTGGGGTGAGTCCAGCCGCAGTCGGGAAGCCGCCCAGAAATACTTTGAAAAATACGGAATTAAGCCACCTTCTTTCTGCACCATCTCCCCCACTCAGAAATGCAACCTGAGTTGCGCCGGTTGCTATGCCGCCAGTAATGCCCGCTCCCTTGCTTCCCTGCCCTACTGGATTGTCGAACGTCTGGTTAAAGAGATGCGCGATATCATTGGAGCAAGCTTCATCGTCATTTCCGGGGGCGAGCCATTTATGTGGAAAGATGGAGAAAAAGGATTGCTCACCTTAGCCGAAGAATTCAATGATATGTTCTTCCTGGTCTATACTAACGGCACGCTGCTGGATGACCAGACTTCCAAAAGGCTGCTGGAGCTGGGAAACATTACGCCGGCTATTTCGGTTGAAGGATATGAAGCTGAAACAGATCATAGAAGGGGAAAGGGAATATACCAGAAAATTATGAACAATATTGATAACCTGAAGAAGTACGGCGTCGGATTTGGTGTTTCTGTGACCGCGACGAAGGAAAACCTGCCGGTCCTGCTCGAAGATAAATTTTACGAGTACTGGTTCGATGAAGTCGGAGCTACTTATATGTGGATGTTCCACCTGATGCCAATTGGTCGAGCAAGAGAAACTATGCACCTGGTGCTTTCTCCAGAAGAACGGGTGCAACTTTTAACTAAGTGGGAAAAATTGCTCTTTAAGAGAGGCTATTTCATTGGTGACTTCTGGAATAGCGGCGCGGCCAGCCGGGGCTGTATTGCTTATGGGCGCACCAATGGATATTTTTATGTTGACTGGAACGGCAACATTATGCCCTGCGTCTTTGTCCCCTATTACAAAGATAACCTCTTTGAGCTTTATAAAAACGGCCGGACAATTGATGAAGCTTTGATGAGCGATTTCTTCAAGCGGGGTCGCCAGTGGCAGGAAGAATACGGCTACCTGAGCAGTCCTCCAGGAAACTTTTTCGCTCCTTGTTCCATAAGAGATAATCACAAATATTTTAGAGAAAAAATCTTGACCCCCGACATCAAACCTGAGGATGAACACGCGAAGGCGGCTCTCGAAGATCCTGAATATTATCAGAAAATGGCTGAATTTGACGAGAAAATTCACCAGCTTACTGAGCCCATGTGGAAGGAAAGAGCCAGCAAAACTCTTAACCTTTAAGGCTTACAGAGTAAGTTTATAAAGACAAGTTTTATTTAGCTGGTTATTGTTTAGATGGTTAAAAATTAAATTAATAGCTTATTTCAGCGGACGCGTGGATGGGCGTTTTTTATTCTTTATGATGTCTTCTTCATTCGTTGTGCCGCACAAAGACTGGTTTAACTGGCATATTGTGCCTTTTTACCCTGCCTGTCTTATCATTCCGGCCCGGCCGGCAGAACCCGCTTTTTGATTATTGATTTAGGAGGTGCAGGGCTAAGCCGTTGGCTTTGAGGGCAGCTTCGGGAATTGATTCAGATAAGGTTGGATGAATGTAGATGATGGAATCTAAGTCCTTAAGCTTCAGGCGCTGCGAAACAGCCATCGTCAAAACTGGAATCATCTCGCTGGCATGGGGCGCGAGAAGATGAGCGCCAAGGACCTCATCAGTTTTCTTATCAGCTATTATTCGCACCAAGCCGTCGGTCGCCTCCATAGTCAGTGCCCGACCGCTCGCTTGAAGCGGAAACTCTCCGATTTTGATTTCGAGCCCTTGAGCTTCAGCTTCTTCCTGAGAAAGCCCGACCGTAGCCAGCTC
>PNJE01000058.1 GCA_002877915.1 Candidatus Aminicenantota bacterium | reverse complement strand
CCGTAGTTTACTGACCTCAATCTTAAAATCGTTATTTTTATTTTTTTTATTTTTATTTAGGAGGCTATTTCCCTCCTCGGCTCCACCTTCGTCCTGAAGTCTGTAAGCCCCCTCCCCTTTAACCGCATAATAAATCAACCCTTTACAAGGAACAGAAATGAATCCGGCCGCCGTTTGGTGGCGAGTGATAAGGGCTAAGTTGATGGTAAACTCACCGTTTCTTTTGATAAACTCTTTGGTTCCATCAAGTGGGTCAAGCAGCCAGAAATATTCAAACTTCTTGCGGAGTTCGTAAGGAATTTCCTGGCTTTCTTCTGAAAGGATTGGAATGTCGGGCCAGAGTTTTCTCAGGCCTTCGGAAATAATTCGGTTAGAAGCACGGTCTGCTTCAGTGACGGGCGTTCGGTCGTCTTTAAGCTGGACATCCCAATCTTTTTCCAGACGGGCATAGACGTTGAGGACTTCTACCCCAGCCTGCCGGATTATTTCCAGCACAGTTTCAATTTTCTCATTTAAAAGTAAAAGGGGGAACACAACATATATTTACCATATTTTCGTTTCAAAAAGAACCCGCCCAGATTGTCAAATAATTAAAAAATAAGGCAACAAGAATCGGCTTGCCTTTTGCTTTCTTACTTTCTAAACCAACCCACTCTTTCCATCACGGCTGCGGTTATTTTAGAACCCGGGGGATCACTGTGAGACATACAGATAGCTGCTTTACCTTCCACTACTGCCTGGATTTCAGCCACATCTTTGTAGGTAAAACCCGGGCAAAGTATGATGGATTGAACGCCATCTTCCTCTACCAGCTTTCTGGCAACTTCCAAAGCTTCTTGCTGCGTTCGGACTAACTGAACAAAAAGTTGATAAATACCGGTCTCGATCTGGCATCTGTGCTTGGAAACCTCAGCATCTGGAGCGTGAGCGATAAAGGCTGTTATAAATTTGTTCATCTTATACCTCCACTTAAAATATTCGAATCAAAATCTTAAAATCTTTGCCTAAATTTATCTATATCGATCGAGCTTTTTTGTGGCGTTTTAAAAGTTTAATTTTTAGGCTGTAAAGATTTTAATTTTTATTCAAGAGAAAATCAAAATTTACAACATTTACAACTAAGCTGTCTGGTTTATCATGTTTTATGTAAAAGCTGTTTTCCTCTTGGTCTCATTACTTATTTTTTTGACTGCCTTATATTAGCCAACTCAGGAATTCAGTCTTTCTCAATCGTTTATAAGTTTAAAGTTGGTCCTTGGCTAGGACATGGTATCCAGGTTGGGGGAAGAGCTTGGGGTAGAGGTCAGTAAGTTTTTCCAGCTGGAGCACTGGAAACAGAGCCACTAA
>PNJE01000090.1 GCA_002877915.1 Candidatus Aminicenantota bacterium | reverse complement strand
AATCTGCCCGATGGTGTAGAAATTGGGAATGACGGCTACCTGGTCGTCAGGTACTCTCTGGGCGAACCAGTGTCGACCTTTTATCACCGCTACCATCCAGGCCTCATTTTTATCCGCCACTGAGTAGGTGCGGCCAGAACTGCGGTAACCGTATCTTTCTACCAGTTGGCCGATAAGCTGCACTGCTTCCCGGGCAGATCTGGCTTTCTCCGCCACCAGCCTTCTGAGCATATAGCTTATTCCGCCATCAGACAAGTCTTCCTTGTTTTCCCTCGAACTGCAGGCGTCAGAGGTAATTACCACTCCGTAGTCGCTGATGAAGCTATCGGCGAATTCTTGAGAGGTGGCTTCAATCCAGAGAAAGCCGTTGGTCTGGCCATCGGTTTCATAAACTGCTCCAGTTCCTAAATTAATCTTAATTTTCGGGCCATAATTCCGCGGGGCGATTTTTCTGACATTGACGATAATATTGCCGTAATCATCTTCATTATGAGCGACTATAACCGAACCGTCAGCGCTGGCTTCCCGCCCAACCAGAACTGTAAAACAATTAAGATGGTCATCTGGCCACCAGACGTTATTAACCTTATTGGTAGCTTTGGCAATTATTGTTAAAACAAAAATGATTGAAATGACCGCGAAAATTAAATTAATTGACCGTTTCAAGCCACACCTCCTGTTCAGGCCAACCAACCAGGTTGGCTTCTGCTTCTCTAATCCGATTTTTCTAATATACTATGTGAGCTATTAACCATTCAAGCTTTAATCTGGCACGGATTGGTGGAGAAAATTTTCCGCTCAGGAAGAAATTATGTCCAAATTCTGGCATACCCGGCATTCAAATTGTAAAGTAGTGTGGTTTATGGCATAACGCTTCTGAAGTTCTTCGGCGATTTGCTTTTGGATGGCTGCTGTCTGGCTGACCGGCATATCCTTAACCTCAACGTGAGCTTCAAAATGGGTGTCATTATCACTTAGCTTCCACAGATGAATGTGATGAACATTAAGGACACCAGAAATCTTTTCTATGATTTTCTTAATTTCGTTTAAATCTATCCCAGCCACATTGGACATCATCAAAATATCTACCGCTTCTTTGACGATGGTATAAGCTTCTTTTAAGATATAAATTGAAATGAGGATAGTTAAAAGTGGGTCGACCCAGTAAATTTTAAAGAAGATGATGAAAGCTGCTCCCATCATTACAGCTACTGAGGAGAAAGCGTCGCCCAGCAGATGAACATAGGCCGCTCTTAAGTTTAAGCTATGGGCCGAGCCCTTCTTAAGTAGCAGCGTCCCACCGACATTTGCCGCCAATCCTACGGAAGCTACTATTAGCATCAAACTGCCGGTAATGGGAGTTGGCTTGGAGAATCTATTTATCGCCTCTCGGATTAAAAAGAAACTAATAATAATCAAAGTGATGGCATTAATTATGGCAGCCATAATCTCAGCCCGTTTGAGGCCAAAGGTATACTTTTGAGTTTTCGGTCGCTGGCTAATTTTTGTTGCCAGGTAGGCGATGATGATGGCCACTCCGTCGCTAAGGTTATGAAGAGCATCAGAGATTAAAGCCAGGCTGCCAGCTATCAGCCCTCCGATTACCTCTGCTATGGTAATAAGAAAATTTAGTCCCATCGTCAGCAGGAGATTTTTGGCCGGAGTGGTTTCTATTGGCCGGGGTGGATTATTGTCAGCCATCTTTTTACCTTAAAAAAACATAAATTCAAACTTTAACATTTTTGATAAATATTCTTCTCGTTTCAATCAAGCCAAGTTTCATCCAGAAGACGGCAAAGATAAACTTTCTCTTTAAAGTCATCATCATAATCATTTAACCTTCCTTAATCAAGATCATCGTGGGGAATAGCATCGCAGGAGTTTCCTTAGTCGAGCAGATGCTTTAATTTGAGACTGAAAATAAAAAACGCTTTTGGTTAAATAAATTAACTATTAGCCAAGCCAGCTAAAACAATCATTTTACTATTAAATTTTGGCAGCTGGTAAATTTCTGATATGGCTGCGGAGGCCAGAAAAGAGCCTTACCAATTGAATTTAAGAATTTAAGGTAGAAAACTTTGATTTTTTTAATTTGATTATCTTCTCTTTTTTTTTATTTTTTAAAAGGTTCAGAGACGGTGCTTATCGTAACAGGGCTGACAGACCTTCTTGTCACCGAGAATCCGGCCGTAGCCTTCAACGGTCATTTCACCACAGATGTCACACACAAAGCTCTCAAATGATTCTTTTTTAGCTGGCAATTCCTGAGTAAAAATCTCGCCAATCGAAAGCAGTTGCTCCTCTGGAGCATTCATCACCAGGTCAATAAGCGGCTCAACCACGCTATTGGGGACCTGAGAAGCGGGGATTCCTTTCCGCCGGTAATTCTGCATGAACTCGCTTTTTTTGCTGATCATCATAGCTTCAGCTTTGGGAACAACTCGGATAGCCCGGCCGCTTTGTCGGTCAATAAGAGTAAGCCCCCATTTTCCATAATTCAGCTTTTTGATATTCCCTTTACCAAAGGTACATCCGGTAATTACCTGAATTCCATCGGCAAAGCAGGTAGCGCAGTGGTCATCACCTAATTCGATCATGGCTACTAACTGACCATCTTTCGCTCTTTCGACGCCTAAGGCATTCATGGCAGCTGCACCGACCCTGAGCCCCATAGGCATAGCCGGACATTTGTGTCCGTGGAATTTTTGCCCAAATTCTAAATAATCCTTTGGGTTGATCATTTTTTCCTCCTGATAAAAATTATTCTTAAAAATTAAGCTAAGCTTTCTCCAAACTGCTCATAAAGAATATAGACCTATCTGGGAGTGGCGTCATTGATTTGAATCAAGAGTAATAAATTTTTCGATGGAGAATCCTGGCCGGTGAAATGGTCAGGTTTTTTAGTTCTTAAAAAATTAATTTAGGCTCAGACAATTCTTCGAGCTTAGCTTGGTTAATAAGGCGATATTTGTTGTCACCCAATTTTTCAATTATTTTCAGGTCAGTCAGCTCTTTTATTTTGCGGGAGAAGCTTTCTGGTGTTAAGCCCAACAGGGAAGCAAATTCTTTGGCTGAAACAGGGAGTCGGATGGTTGTCGGCTCCAGGTCTTTAATCTCGCCTGATTCTGCCGCCAGACCCAGCAGGGCAGAAGCCACCCGTCCCTGAGCACTGGTGGCTGATAGCCGGAGAAGGCCATCAAAACTAATTCGCAGATACCCTGCCAGGTAGCGAAGCAGGGCCAGGGTTAAGGTGGTGTCTTTTTTAATTATTTGGCTAAGGAGGTCATGACTTATCACCAAGGCTTCAAGGTCATCGAGGGCTTTGGCGCTAACTGGGTAAGGTTCATTATCAATGAGAGGAAGAAAGCCAAAGATGTCATTTGGTTTCATGATAAAAAGCGTCACTTCAGAACCGTTTGAAGCTATCCGATAAATTTTTACCCGGCCTTTTTTTAGCCTTACCAGCCAACCGCGCCTATCCCCCTCATGCCAGAGAACTTCACCTTTGTGGAAATGCTTCACCCGGAAATATCGGCTGAGGCCTTTCTCCAGCTCACTTGACCAGTCCATTTTATTTTTCCTTTTGTTTTTTCCTTATTCAGGGATGATCATCACGGGTTCACTAATTTTCATATTAATTATAAGGGTATCTGGCTGAGAAATAAAATAATTAGCCAATGGTTTGGAGAAGGTCAGAAAGAGACAGGAATTTTAATCAGCTAAGGACTATCAAAAAAAATTTTAATCAGGCTCTTGACATTATGAACATATGCTCATAATATATAGGTGTAAATAATTTTGAGATAAGGAGGTGAACAGGATGTTTGGACGAAATAGAGACGCCTTCGGTCATGGTCGCGAATTTGGTCATCGATTTGGTCGAGACTGCCATTGGCCTGGCCCAGAAGTTCAGGTTCCTGAGGGTTATAAGTACGTTGGTCCTTCCCGCTGTGGCTGGGGACCACACGCTTTCTATCAGGAACCAAGCG
Organism: Candidatus Aminicenantota bacterium; assembly: GCA_002877915.1. GTDB lineage: Bacteria > Acidobacteriota > Aminicenantia > Aminicenantales > Saccharicenantaceae > Saccharicenans. Next base: position 8,433 of record PNJE01000090.1, on the reverse strand, counting down.
GAAGAATAGTTCATGCTTGGGATGTTTATCGAAGGAGCTGGGAAGGATTCAAGCCCACGCCAGAAGCTATCAAAGCAGAAGTTGAAGCATTAAAAGCAGAAAAGGAAGCCTTAGAAAAGAGAATTGCTGACCTGGAGAAACAAATTCAAAAAGAAACAGAAAAAACTCAAGTATAAATCCATGGCTTGAACCAGGGAGGGGAGACATCTCCCCTCCTGGTCCATTATTCTTGAATGAAAATGAAAAGGAGGCTTAAACCATGCTTAAGAAAATTGTTATCCCGGTAGAAGAAGAAAAAGGACTGGAAGCTCGCTTATCCGAGCATTTTGGCCGGGCTCCTTATTTTGTCATTGCTGAATTAGATGAAAGCGGAAAAGTATCGACCTTGAAGACGATTTCTAATTATGATGAGCATTTTGGCGGCCGGGGCTATGCTCACGATAACATTCTCGGGGAAAAGCCAGACATACTGATTGTCTACGGAATGGGTCCGCGGGGGCTCGATTCTATGTCAGCCGCCGGAGTTACGGTCTTGAGAGCTGAAGGGCGCACCGTGCAGGAAGTGTTAACCGCCTATCGAAAAAATAAATTAGAGGTGCTAACCGAAGGCTGTCACCACAGCCGCCGAGGCTGTCATTAATAGCTTGGGAGTTCGGAGTTAGGTGGGGAAGCTCAGCTGTTCAGTTGATTTCCTGACATTATTTAAAAAGAAAAGGTAAAATTTTTCTTAGTAACACGGAAATTAAGGCTGAGAGATAGGCTTGCTGGCTAAAAGCAACAAGGGCCGCTTTTGGGTGGAATCCAGTTATTTTATATAAAAAATATTAGGCGGGTCGGTTAGAATTAAGCAAAAAGCTTTAAGAGTCTATAAAAAAAATAAGCGAATAGTTCAGGTTATCTAACATTAAATAAACCTACTTCTGGCTAAAAGATAAATAGGATGGGCAAAGAGCAACTGGCGGCAAGCGGTGAATCTTCTTATAGGCTGCCGGAGGCTTCAACTTAGGATGATGAAAAAATATCGGTTGACAGATGTTGACCGCAGGACTATTTTAAATTATATGAATGCTGGTTTATATATTGTGAATTTAAAAATTTAAAGGAGGTCTCTAATGGATAATAAAAAGTTTATTCCCCCGGATTGGGCTTTTGAGTTTCATGGGCATCGCTGCCCTTTTATGCCCATCGGCTACCGGATGGGTAAATTAGCCTTGGAATATCTGGGAATAGAACGAGAAAAAGACCACGGCTTTTTTGTTTTTCCTGAACTGGGCGAAGGTCATCCTCAGACCTGCATGATGGATGGCATCCAGATTGCCACCGGAGCCACTTATGGAAAAGTCTTAATAGCCAAGACTTTTTACGGCAAGTTAGCCGCCACTTTTTACCACCAGAAAAAGGGAGCCGTCCGCTATTCACTTCGACCGGAATTTGTCGACGCCATGGGAAATTTTGAATTTTTCGCCTACCGGAAAAAGGGTATCGAACCATCTGAAATACCGGCGGCGGTGGTGGATGAAATTATTAACTGGGTATATCAGCAGACGAATGAATTAATGTTCAAGGTTGAACCAAAGCCGGATTTTCAGTATACCCCGCCGAAGGGTTCATTCAACCGAACTAAATGCAGCCTCTGCGGTGAGTATGTTTTTGAACGCTATGTGCGAATGAAGGATGGAAAACCGGTCTGTATTCCCTGTTCCGGTTATGAAAAGAAGTGAAGGAGCCGGATCGAATTGAAAAAGGATAGCTTAATGAGGTGGCTTAATTAAAAAAATAAAGGAGGAACATAATTGGTTACTTATATAATTGCTGCTGTGGTTACTTTTATTTTTACCACCATTTTAACCATCGCCGGGGTTGGAGCGGCTTTTATTTTGATTCCGATTTTCTTAGCCCTTGGCATTCCATTGTTATCGGCTATGTCTACCGCCCTTCTTTTAAACTCCATCGCCATGATTTTTGCTTCGATTAGCTATGCCCGTGACCGGCTAATAGTCTGGAAAACAGCTCTGCCAATTCTTTTAGTGGCCACGGCTCTTTCGCCGCTGGGGGCCAGGACGGCTGAACATTTGCCGCGAAATGTTTTGCTCTGGCTTTTTGTCGGATTTTTAATTTTTGCCGGTTCGATGATGCTTTTTTATGAAGCCAAGGAAAAGAAAGGGGAAACAGATAACAAGAAGCTTATCGGATATGGAGTAGGGGTCGGTGGGGCAGCCGGCTACTTAGGAGGTCTGCTGGGAGTAGGCGGCGGCAATTTCATCGTGCCGGTGTTAGTCTGGTTAGGCTTTGACCCGAAGAAGGCTTCCGCCACCACTGCCTTCGTGGTCATTTTTTCTTCCTTCTCCGGGTTTCTGGGGCATGCCACTACCGGGCATATGAATATCTGGCTGCTGCTCCTTTGTGCCGTCGGCTCAATAACTGGAGCTATTCTCGGGGCTTATCTTATGAGAAAGAAGATGAGCCGAAAGCAAGTGAAAATAGCCATTGGCCTGATTCTTTATATTATCGCTGCTAAAATGATCTGGGATTTAGTAAAACCATTGTTACATTAAGTCTAAGCCGAGACTGGAATCTATAAGTTGAGACTGAGTAAAAGCTCGGGACGAGAATATTATTTATTATTTTGAAGCAATATTTATAAAGGCTTGGCTTTTAGGCCAGTTAACTTATAATCAATACTGATTGTTTTATTTATATATACAGTCATATCGAGTGAAACCCATATAGCTTATCTTTTCAAATTTGTTAAAAATCGATAAGCCTGGGGGCGGTTTTTAAAAGTAATCTTATTTGGAAATAATAGATGGTATAATTGATTTAAAAAAAATATAGGAGAAAGATAAGATGCCTAACAAAGTTACCGTCACGGCTGATTGGCTTGATGGTTTGGCTTTTGAAGCCGAAGTCACCGGGCATAAAATCATTATGGATGCTGAAGCAAATGTTGGCGGGAAGGACCGTGGACCACAGCCGAAACCCTTGATGCTGGTTTCCCTGGCCGGGTGCACCGGAATGGATGTGATTTCCATTTTGCAGAAGATGAAGGTTCCGGTCGAAAAGTTCAGATTGGTGGTGGAAGGGGATTTAACCAACGAGCATCCGAAGCACTTTTATAAAATGCATATAATCTACGAATTTAGCGGTAAAAACCTTCCGCCTGATAAGCTTCAACATGCGATTGAGCTTTCCCAAGATAAATATTGCGGGGTCAGTGCCACTTATAAAAAAGCCCTGGAGCTTACCTGGGAAATGAAAATTAACGAGGTTTGACTTACGATAAATGTAGAGGCTATGAGGCTAAATGAAATCGCCGCTGAGAGAATTAAAAAGCTCGGGGATAGTAGCTTGAAGGTTTATCCAGTTAGGCAGAAAAAAACTTCTCAAGAGGGTAGCAAGTTTAGAGTTGGCTGAATTAAAATCGGAGCGCCTTAGCTTTTTCTTTTTTTATAATGAATATTAGAATTGACCTGTGGCTTATTAATAAAAGATTAAAAATATCTTCTTACCTTGGCTACCACACTCGAGAATGGATTACTTTTAGGCAAGCAAGCTAAATTCGGAATGTACTTAAAAAAGTTAATGGAGGCTTATGGTCTGGCGGCCAGACTTAGTCTTCGTCTTCCAAGGTTTCGGATTATTCGTTTACCTTAACTTTACGGCGGGGACAGGAAGTGACCGGACAAGAAAAACAATCAGGCCCTTCCTCGAGTTTGGCCAGGAGCTTTTTGGTATATTCCCTTAATTCCTCGTCGGACATTTTTTCAATATCTTTTTCTTCTATGTTTTTTTCTTCCATTTTTATTTCCACCCGAAAATCTCAATTATATTTTACTACAATCATCTTCTTATATTAACTCAATCGGGAAATAATCTACGATTTAGAATTCCAAAAAAGGCTTACTCAATTTTTCTTATTGAAAGCTAAGGCGGCCAGCATCACGATAATGACGGAGAAAACTAACAGGAAAAGGGCATTGATGGCCACCGGGTGGAGTGACACCAGGCTCAAAGCCTTTCCGGTCGCCTGCCGTTGCAGAAGAATCTGTCGAAGAGCATCAACGCCGTAACTCAACGGATTGATAGCGGCCAGCCATTTCATCCACCAGGGGACATTGGTCAGCGGGAAAAAAGCGCCCGAGATAAAAAACATGGGAAAAATCAAAAGCTGCATCATCAGCCCAAAGCTTTCGGTTGTTTTCATCAGGCTGGCAATTAGAAGACCCAGGCTGGCTAAGGAAAAAGCGACCAGAATCATGAATGATATAAGGTAGGGAAAGCTTAAAGGATGAAGCCTTATTTTCAAAATCGGAGCCAGAAGAAGCAGCAAAAAGCCCTGGATAGAAGCAATGGTTACCGCCCCGAGAATTTTTCCCACGGTTATGGATACTCGGGAAATTGGAGCTACCAGGATTTCTTTCAAAAAACCGAATTCCCGGTCCCAGACGGTCGAAATAGTGGAAAAAAAGGAAACGCTCATTATGCTCATAGCAATGATGCCTGGAAACATAAATTGGACAAAATCTAATCCAAAATTACCCCGGGCCAGCGTGCTTTTAAGCCCGGTTCCAAAAATTATCAGGAACATCAGGGGCTGAACTATGGTTGATATGATTCTGGTCTTGTCCCGCCAGTACCTAATAAATTCTCTTTGCCAGATAGCTCCAGCGGCCTCGAGGGTTTTTCTGAATTCCATTTTAATTGTCTCCTGAATTCTATCGTCGGCGCCGGAAATGGTGCTGGCGCATCCAGTCTAAGGGAGTAGCTTCTTCATCTCTTATCTTACGCCCGGTTAGATGAAGAAAAACATCATCCAGAGTTGGCTCTCTTAAAGAAACCGAGGTCACCCGGGTTTGCAGTTCCTCAAACAGCCGGGGCAGGAATGTTTTACCGTTGCCAATCTCCACGATGATGGTCCCATTTTCCTCTTTCGCTTCGAGAGCATATTTTTGGGCTAACTCCTGCTTTAATTGCTGCGGCTGTGGACTTTCCAGGATTATGATATCGCCACCGACAGCCTTCTTCAGGTTAGCCGGCGTATCAAAGCCGACAATTTTTCCATAGTCAATAATGATCAGGCGGTCGCAATATTCGGCTTCATTCATATAATGAGTGGTCATGAAAATAGTCATTTGCTTTTCTGCTTTTAGTTTGAGGATGTACTCCCACAGATGAGAACGGGTCTGTGGATCAAGACCCAGAGTCGGCTCATCGAGAAACAGAACAGCCGGATGGTGAATCAGACCCCGAGCTATTTCCAGTCGGCGTTTCATCCCTCCGGAAAAAGTTTTGACTATATCCTTCCTTCTTTCCCAGAGCTCCACCAAACGCAGAACTTCTTCTTTCCTTTTCTGGTAATCATCATGAGGCACGTGATAGAGCTTAGCGTGAAAATAGAGATTTTCTTCGGCTGTCAGCCGGTCATCCAGAGACGGGTCCTGGAACACTAAGCCAATCGATTTTCTGACCCGGTCTTTCTGGGTGAGAATATTAAAGCCATTGACGTAAACTTCTCCCTCGGTGGGAGCTAGAAGGGTGGAAAGAATGTTGATGGTAGTAGTTTTGCCAGCGCCATTAGGACCCAAAAATCCGAAAATTTCTCCTTTTTCGACCGAAAAGCTGATGTGATCAACAGCTGTAAGGCCGTTGTATTTCTTAACCAGATTCTTAACCTTAATAACTTCCATTTTTTGAACTTCAGTATAGACTAATAAATCAATAAGTCAACCGGCTTGATTGGCATAAGTTAAAATAAAGGGAAATGCCGAGGGCCGGACTCGAACCGGCACGGAGCTTACACCCCGAGGGATTTTAAGTCCCTTGCGTCTACCAATTCCGCCACCCCGGCGGTCTCTGATATTTTAATCACAAAAGGCCCGGCGGTCAATAAGTCGAATTGACTCATTAAAAATCTACCTGAAAATGATTCCTGGCCTAAAGAGATGTTCTATCTCTGGCGGTCGGCCTATGGGGGCAAAAAACATAAAAATTAGCCTTTTTAGGTTAGGATAATTTCTTGACCTAAGATAGGAATTATTAAGGAATCGTTTGGACAAATTTCATTAAAACCGATTCTAATTAATCGAAAAAATTCCATCTTTGGTCAAGCAAAAATTCGGTTCGCTTATATTTTACTTTCCATTATTCTTCTTAAGATCAGGGAATATTCGTAGCAAAATTATCGTCTTAAATTTAGATTTAAAACTTAAAATGGAAAAGTGATATAGTTATAAGAAAAATCAGCCGCTTTAAAAAATCGGCTTTTAGAATAAAAAAGAAAGGAGTTATAAATGAGCCGGCTAAATTTTAAAAGCAAACTGGTTATCGGATTAATCATTTTTCTTGCCTCCTTTAGCTTAAGCTTTCCCTGCACTTCAATAATCGTCACCAAGGGCGCCTCGGCTGATGGCTCGGTTATAATCACTTATTCCTGCGATGGAGAATTTTTCCCCCGTCTGAGGCTGTATCCGGCTGCTGATCACAAACCAGGTGATATGGTGGAGATCATGGGCTTTAGAGGCAAGCGCGGTGAAATCCCGGAAGTGGCTCATACTTACAAGGTTCTCGACTTGATCAATGAATTCCAGGTGGCTATTGGTGAAACTACTTTTGATGGTCGTCCAGAGTTAGTCAATCCTGACGGTCTGCTGAATTATCCTCAGCTGATGGTCCTGGGTTTACAGCGAGCCAAAACTGCCCGGGAAGCGATAAAAGTTATGACTGATTTAGTGGAACAATATGGCTATGCCAGCAGTGGAGAATCTTTTTCCATCGCCGACAAAAATGAAGCCTGGATTATGGAAATGATTGGCCCCGGGAAGGGAGGTCATGGAGCTATCTGGGTAGCTCTGCGGATTCCAGACGGTATGGTTTGTGCTCATGCTAATATGTCGAGAATTGGCGAGTTTCCTCTTAATGACCCGGAGAATTGCCTCTATTCCAAGAATGTAATCTCTTTCGCCATAGAAAAAGGCTATTACAATCCCAAGAAAGGACCATTCAATTTTTCTGAAGTCTATAATCCGCCGACTGAGCAGCAGGTAAAATATTCGGCCCGCCGAGTCTGGAGCATTTTCCGCCGGGTGGCTCCATCTCTTAATCTTTCACCCGATTACAGCTCTTTTGTCAAGAATGCCAAGCCCTATCCTCTCTGGATTAAACCAGATCACAAGCTGAGCGTTAGAGACGTTATTGCCCTTCACCGGGATCACTATGAGGGGACTCAATTTGATATGACCAAGGATTTGACCGCCGGTCCTTTTGGTGCTCCCGATCGCTGGCGGCCAATAAACTGGAAAGTAGATGGAAAGGAATATTCCTGGGAACGCCCCATTTCGACCCAGCAAGTGGCCTTCATTTTTGTTTCGCAGTCCCGGTCTTCTGTACCTGATGAAATTGGTGGTGTTTATTGGTATGGAATGGACAATCCTTATACTAACTTTTTCATTCCTCTTTATACCACTATTACCAGTATTCCGGAAGCTTATGCTACTGGCTCAATGCAGGCTTTCAGCCGCGATTCAGCCTGGTGGACTTTTAATTTTGTGGCTAATTATGCCAACCTGCGTTACCGGGACATGATTCAGGATATTCAGAAGGTGCAGAAAGAAATTGAGGACCTGGAATTTGGCTTGCAGCCAGCCATTGAACAAACAGCGACCGAACTTTTAAAATCAAACCAAGAGCTTATTCCTGTTTTTTTAACCCGCTACTGTCTTTCCAATGCTCAGACGAATTTACAGCGCTGGTGGCAGTTAGCTGACCTGCTGATAACTAAGTATAATGATGGCTATATTCATGATGAAAAAGGTCGGCCGCATGAAGTTGGTTATCCAGAGGATTGGCTGCGCCTGGAAATTAAGAAAAATCCAGAAAAATTTACCTTGAAAGAAAAAACTGAAGCTAAAAAAGAACTCTGATTTAAAATCCTGGAGAATTTTTTTAACTTAGAAAAAAAAGAAAGCTCTTATTTAAAAGGTTGTTTTTATATACTATATTATCCGGCGAATTTTTCTATTTAAGTTAGCAAAAAAAAAATTATGCCGCCAATCGGAGAATCAGGGTCATATCTCGATTAGTTCAACTGGTTAAAAGAGCCCTGAGAGGCGGCGAGGAATAACTAAGTCAGCAGCTTCCGGCGGCAAAGAGATAATCTTTCTTCAATAAATAGTCCAAATATAGCCCGGCCTGGCTGATATTTTTTAAGTCGGTCTTAAAAAGATAAGAAAAAACCCGAAAGAGAGCCTTGGTCTTGACAGAAAAATAACCTGGCTCTATAATTGTTAGACGTCTAACTAATAATTGGGTTTACCTTTTTGGCTCATCAGACATTTTAGTGGGTTTCAGGGTAAAGGTTTAAGCCACCGCAATGGAAGTAAATAGCGATTTTAAAATGTTCTCGGTTGCGAAAGCCACAAGCCATTTTCTTGATTG
>PNJE01000018.1 GCA_002877915.1 Candidatus Aminicenantota bacterium | reverse complement strand
GGAGCCACTCTTATGCCTGAATTTTTGAAAGAGCTGGGTGGTGAGGTGCTTTTTCTTAATACCGAAATTACCGGTTCTTTTGCCCACCAATCCGAGCCGGTAGCTGAAAACCTTCGGGTTCTCTGTCAAAAAGTAAAAGAATTCCGGGCCGACCTGGGCTTAGCTCAGGATGCTGATGCCGACCGCCTGGCTCTGGTGGATGAAACAGGCCAGGCCCCAGGCGAAGACTTTACTCTGACGCTGGCCGTGGAACAGGTGTTGAGAAAAAAGAGAGGTCCAGTGGCGGTTAATCTTTCCGCTTCAATGGTAATTGAAGACATTGCCAAAAAATATCACCAGCCAGTTTACCGAACAAAAATCGGAGAGAGTAATGTGGTGGAAAAAATGCTCGAAGTTGGAGCCGTTATTGGAGGCGAAGGAAATGGCGGAGTCATCTGGCCAGAAGTCCATCCCTGCCGGGATTCTTTCACCGCCACCGGATTAATCCTGGAATATTTAGCCGAATCAGGGAAAAGCCTTTCTCAGTTGACCAAGAATTTCCCTCGATATTATCTAATCAAGGACCGACTACCTTGCCCTACCGAACTGGCCTTCCGGGCAGTCCTGGAATTAAGGCGAAAATATGAAAGAGAAAACATCTCCGTTCTCGACGGTCTTAAAATCATCTGGAAAGATTCCTGGGTTCACCTCCGTCCTTCCAACACTGAACCTATTATCAGACTGATTGCTGAGTCCCCATCGGCCCGCCAAGCGAAAAAAATAGTAGATAGCTTTAAAAAAGAATTAAAGGAAATTATAAAAAAGCTAAGTTAATCTATAAAAAGAAGAAATTAATCATCCAGACAACTAAAAAAACTAAAAAATAAGGAGCCTTAATAAATGATTGGCCGAAAAAAGAGACATATTTTAGGTAAACGTCTAATTACTACTATTTTTGTAGTATTTATTTTTGTCTCGATAGCCAGGCCTGAAAGTATTACTCCAACCAATCGTTGGCTCAGGGGATACGAGCGGTCAATTGAGGGTGAAAAAATACTTTATCACTCTCCCTATCCTGGTTCTTTACCGGCGCTGCTGGTCAGGGCCACTAACGGCCTCATGCGGGCCGAATGGCAAACAGAAAAGGTGCCTGAAAACAATAATCGCCAGAAACTCACCTTCGTTTTTCTGGGCGGTTTGGCCAGCCAAAAGGGAGCTCATCATTTTTATTTGACCGTGGACGGCCACTCCACCCTGACTTTTAGGACTTACCGCCAGTCTCCCCCCAAAGGTTGGACCATCAGCCATCCAGATGGATTAACCCTAACTTTTAAAGTGGCTTCAGTTGATCAATTCGGTGACCTTTTTGGTTATTTTTATCTCGAGGTTCCTGGCCGGCTCCTTCATCCTGGTCAGCCACTGCATCTTTCTCTGACGGCGGAAAAGGCTGGAAGTGACGATTGGGTTATGATTTTTGAGCATCAACTGACCTCCTGGGCCAAACTCAAAACCCTGCCAGCTATCCACAATTCCAAACCGCCGGGCCAGCTTCTATTATTAGAAATCAGCCATTTTAATCCCCCTGAAGAAGTAAGCATTCAGGTGGAGAATAAAGTTTTTAAACATAAACTTCAGACCGGATATAACCAGCTATATTCAGAAGTGCCTCCGACCACCTCTTCCAAAGAGATTAAAGCAACCATCAAGAAAGGGAATCAGGTTCTTTTCTACATGACCACTGAGCAGCACCCGGTAAAACCGATCGAAATCTGGCTTCTCCCTCATTCCCACCTGGACATTGGTTACTCTGACTATCAAACAGTTGTAGAAAAAAAACACTGGGCTAACTACGAAAAAGCCATTGAATTGGCCGAAAAGAGTCAATCGAACCCACCAGAAGCTCGATTTAAATGGAATATCGAACAGCTTTGGCCGGTTGAAACTTACCTGAAACAGGCCAGCCCGGAGAAAAAAGAGAAATTCATAGAAGCAGTTAAAAAAGGCTGGATTGAGCTTCAAGCCACTCTGGGAAATGAATTAACCGGGCTCTGCCATCCGGAAGAACTTCTGGAGCTGACCTCTTTTTCTCGAAAACTGCAAAAAGAAGGCATCCCGGCCATTACCTCGGCCATGATTACAGACATTCCCAGCTATAGCTGGTCTTTTGTGCCGGCTCTGGCCCAGGCTGGAGTTAAATACTTATCGAGCGGTCCAAATTATATGCCCACGCTTCCTGACAGTGGAGATAGAATTGGCTGGGCTCTTAAAACCTGGGGAGATCGACCTTTTTACTGGGTTTCCCCTTCTGGCGAGGAAAAAATTCTTTTCTGGATGGCCGGGCGGGGCTATTCCTGGTTTCATGGTCTGAATCTCGGGAATTTATCAACCGAAAAGAAAAGAGAGATTTTAGAATACGTCGAAGAGCTTGAGAAGAAAAATTATCCATATTCTTTGATTCAGGTTCGCTATACCGTCGGTGGAGATAACGGGCCAACTGATCCCGAACTAACCCAGAAGGTTAAGAGCTGGAATGAAGAATTCCTCAGTCCTAAGATGGTCATCGCCACTTGCCAGGAATTATTCCAGGAAATGGAAAAAAGGCATGGTTCAGAAATTCCTGCCCTCCGGGGGGATTTCTCGCCTTACTGGGAAGATGGAGCTGGTTCTACCGCCCGGGAAACAGCCGCCAACCGAAATTTAAGCGAACAGTTAATCCAATTAGAAACGCTTTTTGCCCTCACCAGCCCATCTTTATTTCCGGCTAAGGATTTTTATGAAGCCTGGCGACAGGTTGTTCTTTTTGACGAACATACCTGGGGAGCAGCCGATAGTATTTCTAATCCCGATGGAGAGAATGCCGTTAGCCAGTGGGAATATAAAAAAGCATTCTTGACTAAGGCTCAGAACCTGGCTTCCAAGTTAGAAAAGACTCTTAAAGATTATCTTAAAAACCAGAGACAAGTTTCATCTGCTGCCGGGAATCAATACCCGGTTATTGACCTTTTTAATACCGGTTCCTGGAAAAGAACCGGAGTAGTCTACCTGCCAGCCGAATTATCTGCTGGCCTCGACCAAGCAGTTGATGAAAGAGGTCAGTTTTTAAATTCTCAACGCTTGGCTGATGGCTCACTGGCTGTCGAAGTAACTGATTTGCCTCCGTTTTCTGCCCAAAGGATCCAGCTTCGCCCTGGTCAAGCTCAGGTGAGGGGTTCTGTCCTAACCAGTCCCGATTTTCTGGAAAATGATTTCTTAAAAATTAAAATTGATCCGGCCACTGGAGCAGTAAATAGTTTAATTTATAAAAAATTTGGAAATTTAGAGCTGGTTGATTCTAAAAAATTTTCGGGCTTGAACTCTTACGTTTACGTTCCTGGAACCGATCCAGCTAAGGCTCAGCCGGCCAGGTTGATAAAAGCTTCGGTTATCGACCGGGGGCCGCTGGTTGCCACTCTTAGCCTGGAACTCGAAGCACCGGGAAGCCAGAAAATGGAGACTGAAATCAGGCTAACCAGCCTTGAGGCCCGCATCGATTTTATAAACAAACTTCATAAGAAAAAAGTACGGGAAAAGGAAAGTGGGCATTTCGCTTTTCCCTTTAACTTACCTCAGGCTGAAGTCAAACTGGATTTGGGCTGGGGCCTGGCCAATCCTTTCTTCGAAGAAATTCCAGGGGCTTGCCTGGATTTCTTTTCCATTCAAAAAGCTGTTTATCTCTTAAAACCGGAATTCAGCCTCATCTGGGTTTCTCCTGATGTTCCCCTGGTAGAAATCGGCCAGCTTACCGATGAAAGAAGAATTAATGGTTACCCACGCACCTGGAAAAAAGAGCTGGCTCCTTCGACGACCTTAATTTCATATGCCTTTAATAATTACTGGCACACTAATTATAAAGCTGACCAAGAAGGAAATATTATTTTCCGTTATTCCGTAATTCTGGAACCGGGTTTTGATCTCAGCCTGGCCAAAAGAAAAAGTCTGGAAGTGAGCCAGCCCTTGATAGCTTTGGCTTCAGAAAGCAGCCGACCGACTGTCTCTTCCAGCTTCCAGGTTATTCCCGAAAAAATTATTGTTACCAGATTCAAACCTTCAACTGACGGCCAGGGCTTTATCCTCAGATTATTCAACCTTTCCGGCCAGCCAGAAGAGGTATTCCTACAAGGGCCATGGCTAACGGGAAAAAGAATTTATTTTTCCAATCTTAAAGAAGAAAAATTACAACCAGCCGCCTTCCCTTTAAAAATTTTGCCGGCAGCTATCGTAACTTTAAGAATTGAATGAAAGTTATTAAAATATCAACTAATTTTAACCGGAATGAACAGGAGGCTAGCATGAGAAAAAGGCTCTGGCGGAAGGCCCTGTTTCCTTTTTTAATTGTCATCAGTATAGGGCTATTTTTTCAGGTCACTAAGCTTGCGGCTCAGCCTTATGACCGAAATTATCCTCAGGGGCCTTCCCGGAATCAAGCTAATCTCCGGATATTACCCGAAACCACTCTGAACCTGTCCGAATGGTTTATCCAATCCTCAGCTAAGCTCCACGAGGGCGGGGAAGTTTTATCTAAGCCCGGCCTGATTATCGATCGTTGGTATCCAGCCCAGGTCCCCTCGACCATTTTGGGAACGCTGGTAGATAATAATATTTACGAAGATGCTTTCTTTGGAAAAAACCTCGAAAACATAAAGCCTGATGATTTTAAAGTTTCCTGGTGGTATCGAACTGAATTCTTGCTGACCGCCTTTCCCGGGAAAAATTTTGCTCATTTGGAATTAGATGGGGTTAATTATCGGGCAAACATCTGGCTGAATGGCCAGAAAGTAGCCGATTCGACCCAGATTTATGGTCCTTTCCGACGCTTCGATCTGGATATTACTAAATATGTCAAGCTGGGCGAAAAAAATGTCCTGGCGATTGAAGTAATTCCACCGCAAAAAGGAGAGCCAACCATTGGTTTTGTTGACTGGAACCCCGCTCCGGCTGACCATAGCCTGGGGCTCTGGCGGCCGGTTAGGATCAGGTTAACCGGGCCGGTAAGCCTGAAGAACCCCTTTGTTCAGACCCAGCTTGATTCTGCTCTAAAGGAAGCTCGCCTGACCATCTCGGCCGATCTTCAGAACAATTCAGCCACCCCGGTGAACGGTACCCTGGAAGCCCAGATAGAAAATATTAGAATTTCCCAGGAAGTAAAATTGGAACCAAAAGAAACTAAAAAAGTGATTTTCACTCCCGAAGCTTATCCGGAGCTCAGTTTGAAAAATCCCAGAATCTGGTGGACTTATGACCTGGGAAAGCCGGAGCTTTATCTTTTGCTTATATCTTTTAAGAATAAACCATCCACTGAAACACCTGCTGAAAAGCTAAAAGAAAAATCACTTAGCCCGGAAAAATCTAAGTCGGGGAAAAATCAGTCCAAGGAAGAACAGCCGATGAAAATACCGCCCCAGTTTAAAGCCTGGGGTTTAATCTCTGATGCCCGAACAGTGAGATTTGGAATCCGGGAAATAAAAGATTATTTAAATGAGGACGGATATCGAGGCTACTTACTTAATGGGAAAAAGATCTTGATTCGGGGAGGCGGCTGGACCGATGATATCTTTTTAAACAACCGGCCGAAAAAGATCCAGTCCGAAGTCCTATATGCCCGACAGATGAATCTCAATGCTCTCCGCCTGGAAGGCTTCTGGGGAACTGACGATGAACTTTATAATCTCTGTGATGAATACGGAATCCTGATGATGGTCGGTTGGAGCTGCCAGTGGGAATGGGAAAATCTTCTGGGTAAAGCCACTGATCCGGCTTATGGCGGGATATTGAGCCCAGAAGATATCAATCTGGTAGCTAAATCGTTTCGCGACCAGATTCTCTGGTTACGTAACCATCCAAGTATTTTCGTCTGGGCCTTAGCCAGTGATTTAGTTCCCAAGCCTGAACTGGAAAAAGAATACCAAAAGATCCTGTCTGAAGATGATCCTACCAGGCCCTTCCTTAATTCTACCGGGACCAAGGTAAGCCCGGTTTCTGGGAAATCAGGAGTCAAAATGAATGGGCCTTATGATTGGGTTCCCCCAAATTATTGGTATGAAGATAAAAAGAACGGCGGAGCATTTGGTTTCAACACAGAAACCGGTCCCGGTCCGCAGGTTCCCGTGCTCGAAAGCTTGAAAAAGATGATTCCAGAAGAAGCTCTCTGGCCTCCGAATGAATATTGGAATTATCATTGCTGCCGGGGAATTTTCCAGAACCTCGACCGCTATAACCAGGCGATGAAAGAACGATTAGGTTGGCCTAAGGATGTAGTTGAATATTCCCGGAAAGCTCAGTACCTTAATTACGAAGCTATGAGGGCGATGTTTGAAGCTTTTATCAGCAGAAGATATAAATCTACCGGCATTATCCAGTGGATGTACAATTCCGCCTGGCCCAAGCTCTGGTGGCAACTTTACGATTATTATTTGATGCCCACTGGAGCTTTTTATGGCGCCCGTAAAGCTTGTCAGCCCGTCCACTTAATTTACGATTATGAAACTAAGGAAATAATTGCCTCCAATCTTTCTGCTGATAAGACTGAGAAACTAAAAGCTGTGGTCAAAGTCCTGGACCTTGGACTTAAGGAAAAATATCAGAATGAATTCCAGATAGAACTGGAACCGGATAGTAAAATTACTTTGACCAGGCTGCCGGAAATAAGCGATCTAACCCCGGTGTATTTTCTGGACCTGAGAATCCTGGGATTAAAGGGAGAACTTAAAGATCAGAATTTTTATTGTTTGAGCAAAACTTTAGACATATTAGACTTCGACCAAACCACCTGGTTTGTAACCCCAGTGAAACAGTATGCGGATTTTAAAGCTTTAAATTCACTCCCGGCTGCCGAGGTTAAGTACCGCTGGAAAGTAGAATATAAAGGAAACATCACTAATGTTATTATCGAGCTGGACAATCCTTCGCCCGCTCTGGCCTTTAATCTTGAAATCCAGGTACTGAAGAAATTGCGGCAGAAATCGATTGTTCCAATTTTCCTGGAAGATAATTATTTATCCCTTTTACCTAAGGAAAAAAGAGTTATCAAAGGTTATTTTTTTACCGATGATCTCGAAGGCGACGAAGTTGAAGTCAGGGTAAGAGGCTGGAACGTTCAGGCTATCCAAGAAAGATAATTGAATTTCGAGGGCTGGAAATCAGACCAGCAATTTAATAGCCATTTAAATTGTCAATTTATTTTTTGGCGGCGGTTTCTTTATTTTTTATTGAATTGACCAGATTCTTTAATTTCGGTTGATCAGGATTAAGACTTAAAGACTTTTGCCACACGAGGAGAGCTTTCTCTTTATTGCCCAATAGATAATAGCAGCTTCCAAGGTAGTTTAGCATATCAATGTTAGCCCCAAAGCGCTCTAAATACTGTTCATAATAGGCTGAAGCTGAGAGGAACTGATTCAAAGAGTGATATGAGCGGGCCAAAAGAGAAAGTAGCTCCGCCGGAGCTTCTGGCTGTTCATACGGTTTTAATAACTCAACAACCTGGCTGTATTTTCCCAACCGGAAGAGAGCCTCTCCATAGCCCAGAGCCTGCTTTAACCCCGGATTCCGACTAAAATTCTCCCCCAACCTTCGGGCAGCTTCATTGTTTTGTCCCTGATTGAGGAGTTGGACCCCAGTTATAAACAATTCTTCTTCAGGTGATAGTTGGCCGCGGGAAACAATTATGGGAGCAGCGATGGCTGGCAAGGCTGTAATTTCCATTTCCGCTCTTTGTCTACTCTTAAGTTGTCCTTCGACCAGGAGTTCCGCTTTAAGAGTATAGTAGCCGGGAGAAAACGAATTAAGAGGAAATTTTTCAACTACCAGCGTTTCTGATTGATGCTCCCCGAGATTAATTTCCCTGGTTAAAGCAGGCTTATCTTCTCTAAGCAAAATAAATCTCAGGACTGAATTGGCTTTTTTGGGACCATCTATCCCAAGAACCTGAAGGCAGGCAACAGCCGTATCTGAAGTGGTGAAAGATTTATGAGCGCGGCTAAAAACCTGGTACTGGCCAGCTTGGAATGGCACCAGGCCTGGTTCATTAATTGAATCCTGAGTTCCATAGGCTAGGAGAATGGGTCCAAGTGAAGGGCCATTTACCTCGGCCGGGAGCTTAACTTTGCCAGAATAAGCAGAAAATTCCTTCGACAAGGGATTTTTGACCAGCAAATCAAAGGTGTAATTCCCGGGAACCAGAGGGAAAACATCTTGAAAGGAGACTGCCCTCTGCCTAATCTCTTCCAGCTGGTTATGATTTAAAGTAAGAGGCAGTGTCTTTTCAAATTGATAAATTGTTCTTCCCTGCTCATCAGAAATTCGTCCGTTTAAATCAAACCTAACGGTATAACCCTGAGCCTCTTCCTCAGCTGAAACCTTGGCCGGTTCAACCGAGTAATGGACTAAATAATTTCCCTCTTTATCCTTCACCGTCCAGACTTCATAATCGGCATTGATGTAATTAGTGCTGTAATCAACCTCGATTAAATCTTTATATCGAAACCAGGCTTCAGCGTATTTATCTTCCACCTGCCTTTGAGGCAATGAAAAAATGGTCGCCAGAAGCCGGTTGGAGGCCAGATTAATCACCCCGGGCTCCATTCGTTCGTTGGGAATCAGACTCAAAGATTCCTCAGCCAGATTGGGCGAAAGCTGATAAAGCATCTGATAAGCATCGCGAGCATCTTTGGCATTATACATATAATCAGCCACCAGAGCCTGGGGACCATCATCAGAGGGAGAATAAAGGACATATTCGCCACTACCCCCCTTTTTATAAAAAATTACATTAAATCCCGTTGGTAAACCATAGCGGGTATCCCCATAATAAAACCAGACTTGGGTTGGATAAACCCCGTTTAATTCTTCATATTTTTCAATATTGTTCGGGGGACCAAGAATAATATAAACTCTTCCCTGGTCAGTCTTCCAGCCGGGTTTCCCTGTTCCCCGCCCCAAAAACTGGTTGGCGTAATTAAGCCGCCGATAGTGTTCTTCCCTGAATTCATTCCGTGGTGTTCCGGGAGTTGGATCGCGCTGTTTCCAGAAAGCTTCCATAAAAATGTCCCTTTCCCGGTCAGTCTGGAGCTTTAAAAAAACTTCTCTTTCTTTCGGGGTGATTATATAAACCACCTCTTCTTCCAACCATTTTCTATACCTCTCGGGGAGATCATTTGAAAATAATGGCCGGCTTAAAAATAAAATCTCCAGAAAAAAGAAAAAAATAAGCAGAAATTTCACTGTTATAAGCTTTATATTTTTTTCCCTCATATTTTTATTATAACTTTTCTTACTTCTATGGGCAAAAAAAGGGCGCCCGAGCAGGAAACCCGGGCGCCCTTCGTAATTTTAAGCCCGCTGCTTAGAACTCGTAGCTAAAGCTCAACCTGACTTTCCGGGAAGGATAAGTGATACCTGAAACCCGTCCAATAACTGGCTCGATGGAACCTCCATAGCCGGCATTAGTCACCGCATGCTCATTAAACAGATTCAAGATATCCACCGCTAAACGAATATCACCAGCTCTTTTAAAGCGGAAGGCTTTATCCAACCTTAAGTCAACCACAATTTCATGAGGTAAATACCAGGGCTTTTTGGGATCAATGGAAACAATATAGTTATCGCCGGTATTAATGACCAAGCCCTGAGGATAGCCCCATTGAGTAATCACCGGGATTACTTCCAGTGGCCAGAGTGGACGACCGGAGTTATACCTGATTCTCCAGCCCAGATCAGTCTCGATAAAAGGAACTTTGTACGAGCCAGATAACTTGAATTCAAACTTCTGGGTATGAGGCAGTGGCCCCTTCATATTATTAATCGTCTGGTTTAAGCCGGCCAGAAACAGAGTGTCCATGACCATCGGCCCTTCAAAGTTGAAGTCCTGGCGAACTGGTCTCATAGCAAAACCATCGGACCACGAGAAAAGAACTGAAGCTAAGAGCTGCCACCGGTTAGAATACCGTTTGTTCAGCATAAATTGCAGTCCCTGATAAAGACGGCGAGGTTTAACTCCATCAATAGTCGGCATATTCTCAACCATGTAATCAGTGTGATTGCCAATCCAACCAATATCAGCCCCGTCAAGCGATCCATCGTTATTATAGTCCTTCATTACTATGCTGTAGAGAGAAACAACCTGACCATACTGAGTAGTATATTGTTTTCTTTCATATTCAAACGGCTGCTGGGTTTCTCTGTTAAGAGGCCAGTTAACAAAAATATTGGCGGTCCGTTTCCAGATATAGGTAGCACTCAACGATAGGTCTTTAATAATCTCCCTTTCCAGATTGAGCGTAATCTGGTCAGTGTACTGGTCTTTAGTCCCGCTTTTAACTTTTAGCTGCCAGGAATAATCTCTTTGCTGATGTTCTTCCCACCAACTGGGCCTGGCATCAGGAGTCTCATAAGCTGGGTCACTTAGATAACGGGCAGCATTGACCGTTTCCGCCGCTGAAATCCAGTTATCTCCGTTCAAGTCAACTAAATCAAAAGGAATAGTGTAAAAATGATAATAGATATCAGCCATTGGCATATCCGGCCCGAACCTTCGCAGGTATTCAACTGATAGCGGCAGATAATAGCGTCCATAGCTAACCCGAAAGATGGTTTTCATATCGCGGGTCAGGGAGTAAGTTATACCCACCCGAGGAGAAAACAACTTAAAATCAAAAATATTACCGGTGCCCTGCCTGTCTCTTATCACTGGAGGTGGGGAATTAATTTCTTCTGGAGTCGTTGGCATGGCATAAACTTTGCCCTTACCATATTTAGTGGTCATCCGGTCAAAACGCAATCCAAGATTAACGGTCAACCTTTTGGTCGGCGTCCATTGATCATCGAAGAAAGCGCCAGCCTGATTAGCCGTCCTGACGGTTAAGAAAGGATTTAACCATGTCTGGGCATTATAAAAAACAAGGCCAGTAGCCCCGTACCAGCTGCGCAGATAATTGATGTTCTGAGTCCAGGGGGCAGGATAGGCAAAATTAGCATATCCTTGGAAGTAACCTCCTTCCCAGTTGCCTCGACCAAGGGTATATTGAATACCAAACTTAATATCATGTTCGCCCAGGAAATTTTCTGCATAATAAGACATATCCGCCTGAATAGTATTACGGCTTGACTTCTGAGCCTCGACATAAGGAAAAGCACCATTAATTCCATAGGTTGACCACTTCCACCAGTTAATATATCCGGGATGATCTGGAGCATCAGCAGGAATAAAAGGTTTATCGTTTCTCCAGAAGCCCAAATATTTCAGAGTAAAAACTGTTTTACCAGTGGCCATCCACTGCCATTGAGCCGATAGGCTATTAGTCTGGCTGTTCTGGCCATAAGTCATGGTTGGATCCCAGTGAGGATCCCAGGTCCAGCCATCTCCTTTGTTCTTTTCGTAGTGATAAGCGACCCAGGCCCGGTGATTAGTCCAGGGTTCGGCGGTTATTTTAATATCACCGAAGCGACCCCAGTATCTGTTCGGAACGAGCCAAAAAGGTGTTTTCGAATTGCTCCGGATATAATCAAGACCGGCATAGAACCAGACCCTGTCTCTTTTAATTGGACCGCCGGCCGTGGCATTAAATTCATATTCCAGAGTATTTTTGTTCAAAATATCATCGCCCGGACCGATAAACAATCTTTCTCCATAGGGACCAAAGGGACCCATATCAACTGATCCTCCGGGTGTGGATGGTTTCGGCTGGTTATCAGCAATCCAGGCTTTGGGAGCACCATAAACGGACAAATTACCATGAAAATTGTTGCTGCCGGATTTGGTCAAAACATCAATCGCCACGCCTGAATAACTGCCATATTCAGCTTTGGAGCCAAGAGCAATAACTCTTACTTCTTCCACTGTATTGTAGTTGACATTAACCAGCCCGATCTAGGCGGCTGATCGCGGGTTAGTAGTATTAACCCCGTTGATTAAAAAGACATTCTCATTGGAAGCTCCGCCATAAGCGTTGGGGCTTGGCAGCCAGCTTCCATCTTTTCCTTGAGACACCATTCCTGGAGTAGTCAAAGCCAAATCATAGAAAGCATCGCGGCTGGTCGGCAACTTGGCCAGCAGCTCGCTTTGCAGATTGGTAGCCACAGTTGAAGTCTTAGCATCAACCACTGGCCCGGCGGCCGTGACGGTGACAGTTTCTTCTAATTTCCCCATTTCCATCTTTACATCTACCACCATGGAAGATCCAGCCGTAATGATTATGTTTTCCTGCTTGATGGTTTTAAAACCAGGGAGAGAAGCCGTCAGAGTATATTTGCCAGGAGGCAAGTTAAGGAATACATAAGAACCCCGGGCCGAAGTCTGAGTCGCTCTCTTCCCGCCTATCATCTCCGGGCTGGTAACTTCCACCGTTACCCCAGGAAGAGGAGCTCCTTCTTCATCGACCACCGTGCCGCTCAGCTTTCCATATTCAATGGTTTGAGCAGTGACTACTGGAACCAGAAAGGCAAAAACGAGGCTCAACAGGAAAAGCCTTTTCCACCATAATCCTTTTTTCATTTTACCCTCCTTTTCACCAATAACCTTCCTTCCTGCCAAACCTAAAAGGCAGGAAGACACCCTCAGACCCTATAATTTAGAAACGCCGACATTCCCACCTCCTTTCTTTTCTGGTTCTAATATATTTAGCAACTAAGAAATTTTTATGTCAAGTTTTTTTTATCTAAAAAATTATTTTTATTTTTACCCTCTCCACCGCTATTTTGCCTTCACCATAATTCTTACTTAATATTTACTTGCTATTTTCAGGCACTTATTCCTTTTCCTTCGCTTCTTTTCAACCTCCCCCTTTTCTTTTGTAGTAGCTATTTTTTAATTTGCTCTTTCAAGGTCGCGATGAACTTATTCAGGAACTTAATCTTTTCTTCATCCTGAGCGAAACTGCGGGCTTTTTCCAGATATTCAACCGCCTTGGGCAAATCACCTTTATTAACGTAGCATCTGGCTATCATTTCCAGAATATCAACATCATCTGCTTTAACCGCCAAAGCTTTTTCCAAATAATTCAAGGCGTCATCAATTTTATTCATTTCAAAAAGAATCAATCCCAAGTTGTAGAGATTAGCCGAATTGGTCGGATCAAGCTCAGCTGATTTTTTGTAATACTCGAGCGCCTTATCCATATCCTTTAGATTCTGATAACAATAGCCAAGCTGCTGATAGGCCGGAGCAAATTGAGGAACTAATTGGGTAACTTTGGTTAGTTCCACCACCGCCTGATCATAGCGATGCAGCCGCCCAAAAGTCAGCCCCAGCAAATAGCAAACGTTAGAATCATCCGGATATTTTTTCTGAAGGTCCTGGAGAAGATTGAGGGCCCCCTCCAGGTTGTTTTGCTTAATCATTTCCATCGCCTGGTCTAAAGCCTGTTTAGCTTCCTTGGCCTCAGCCGCCAGCTTCATTTCTTTTTCTGAAGTCAGCACAATATTCTGCATTTCTACCCTCTGCATTCTCTCCTGCGGCTGGGAAAAAACCCACTCAAAAGTTCTGGTTTCATAACCTTCTTTTTTTACCGTCACCTGGTAGATACCATGGGGTAATCCAGAAAGAACATATCGACCATTTTTATCAGTTTTAACCTGATAGTTACGGCTGGTAGCTTTATCCTGAAGAATTACTTCCGCTGCCGGCACCGGCTGTTTTTCAGTATCGACCACCAGACCGAACAGATGATATTCGCGATATTGGCTGAAAGAAGGACTTGAAGCTGCTAACAGCCCAAGCCAGCCCGCTAAACAAACTTTTAAAATCAAGCTCCTATTTAATTTTTTTGTTTTGGCTTTCATCAGTTTGACTCCGTAGTCTGATTTTTAAACTGGTTGGCCTTGGCCAGGGCCTCTCTGACTTTTTCCGGTTGACCCAGACGATTATAAGTATCGGCCAGCAGAAAATAGCCAAGAGCTTTAAGCTCCGCCGTCCTGGCTCGAGCCAGCCCAGCGTTGATCAGATTTAAAATTTCAGGTGGCTGTTCATTTCGCAAGAGCATTCCCCTGGCATAAAATAAATATCCTTCAGCTTCCTCCGGAGCAATTTTCATCACTTTTTCCATCTGTTCCAAATAGCCGGGCAAATCTCCCTGCCTCAAGAGCAGCTTACCCAGATTAAATCTGGCCCGGAAATGGTCGGGAAAATTTTCCACTTCTTTAGAGTAGGCCTGGATGGCTTCTTCCAGGCGGCCCTGCTCCTCATACAGCAAACCAAGATGAAAATAGGCTAAAGGGAATTTTGGATATTCCTTTAAAATCTTTTTCAAAACTTCTTCCGCCTCAGAATATTTTTTAAGACCGATAAGGCAAACAGCCAGATTTAATTCATTCCGAGTCATCTTCGGCTGGATCTCCACCGCCTTCTCCAGATAAGGAAGAGCTTGAGAATGCTCCATTTTTCTCATATAAACTTCGCCAATCAGGGTATAAGCCTGGGTATTACGGTCGTCAAGGGACAGGGCTTTTTTGCTGAGCGAAATTACATCCTCATCCCTTCCCTCTTCCAGCAAAATGTTTGCCAGGCCGATGAGAGCCTGGATGGAATTGGGATCATCCCTTAAAATATCATCCAGAAGCTTTTTAGCTTCGGCCTTTTTACCAAGCTCCACCTCACAGGTGGAAAGCAACAATCTGGCTTGAGGAATTCCCGGTTCGAGAGAAAGAGCCCGCTCTAAGTTCTGACTGGCTTCCTGATATTTTTCCTGATTAATTAACTCTCCCGCCTGCTGAATAAGTTCATAGACTTCAAGTTTATCCTTCGGGTCGGCCAAATTCTTTTCCGGTTTAGTCTTTATTTTGACTGAAGAGCCAATATAACCGAGGGCAGCTAAGCGGCGAATAGTCTCGGCATCCAGGTTAGCCGGCTGGGGCTCTGGCGCTCCCGACCCGATTTTTTCCAGCAACCCATCCAGCTCTTTTTTTAAATTAAGTCCGACTTCCGGAAATTTGTTCTGAACATCATTTAGTTCTTCGGGATCCTGCTTCAAATCATAAAGTTCTGGCCGAGGAGCATCAATGAATTTAAAGCGCCCGGTTCTTAAACCTAAAAGCGGGCTCCAGCCATAGTGGAGACTCGGACTCATAGACTCGCTGTAAGCCGGGACCTCTTTTTGTTTCTCCCCAAACATCAAGCCAACAAGAGAACGCCCCTGAGTCTTAGGAGCTTTTATCCCGGCAATTTCCGCCACCGTCGGGAAAATATCAACTGTGCTAACCTGATCTTTTACTCTCACTTTCTGAATCTTTTTGTCTGGGGTAACTATCAAAAAAGGAACATGAATGGCATAATCATAAATAAAAAAACCATGGGCTAATTCCCCGTGTTCTCCCAAGCCCTCGCCGTGATCCCCGACTAAAACCAAAAAGGTCTTGTTTTCTAATTTATTGTTTTTTAGCCAGGAATACAGCCGGCCAATCTGTTCATCCATAAAAGCAATTTCCCCATCATAAAGACTTACCGGGGGGTTATAATTGTATTGAGAGAAATAAGGCTCGGGCGGCTCATATGGAAGATGCGGATCATAAAGATGAACCCAGATAAAAAAGGGTTGATCTTTATTCTTCTCCAGCCAGTTTAAAGCTGAATTAACTACCTCATCCCCCCGACGCTGAACCATCCCCAGGTCCAGCTGCTTGTACTTTTTTAAATCAAACTGATCATCATAATACTCAAATCCTCGCTTCAGTCCCCAGCGTCCATCAAGGACAAAAGCAGCAATTATGGCGGCTGTCCGGTAGCCAGCGGCCGAAAATACTTCCGCCAGGGTCGTTTGGTCATCCCGCAAGGCATTATTTCCATTGACCCGAACCCCGTGGTAGGGAGGATAATAACCGGTCATAATTGAGCAATGAGCCGGAAGAGTTAAAGGAGCAGCGGTAGCACACTGTTCAAAAACCACTCCATTGTGACCAAGCTCATCCAAGTTCGGCGTCTGGACCATCCGATAGCCATAAAGCGGCAGATGGTCAGCCCGAGTGGTATCCATGGTTATAAGCACCACATTGGGCTTGTCAACCCCAGCGCTTTTCCAAAATTTCTCAAACGAAATTCCCGGTTTTAACCAAAATTTAAAAAGCAAAAAGCCGCCGATTAATAAAATCAATCCTCCCAACGTCAACATTACTTTCGATAAATTCTGACCCGCTCTGGATCGCTTTAAAGATTCGTTTTTTCTTTTATTTTTTTTCTGGCTCATAGCAATTTACTCAATTACTTTCTTTTTTCCTTTTCCCTCACCTTCAGTTCTTCGGCTTCACCTCTCGATAACCCGCCTTTAATTATTTCCTAAATCATATTATTTTTCACCATATTTCTATTTTTGAGTCAAAAGCCAGGTGCGATAAATGGCCCAGACTGCTCCTGGCCTCATATATTTCATCGCCCGGAATAAATTCTGGCCATTTTTCTTCTGCGGATCATTCCAAACATATTCATCAGGATTTAAATAAGCTTCCGGAGTTTTAAAAAAGTATCCCTGGCCCTCAGGACTCCAGACTACCCGATAAATCCCATAAGTTGTCTGCCAGGCTTCTTTTTCCAGGTGATGAAGAAGAAGATCTGAAGCCAAAGCATAAGTGGTTCCGACCCAAACTTCATCGCCCTGCTGACTGAAAAGCTGCTGGCCGGAAGAGCGACGACCATTAACCGCTCCCATCAGTCCGTCTCCAAAATTAACCACATTGATCTGGAAAATGGTTTTCAGGGCTCTTTTAATCTGTTCCTCAGGTAATAATGGCTCAGAATTTTCCAGGCCGATCATTGAACTATACCAGAGGCCAAAGAGTTGATCGGTCATAATATCGTCGGTGAAAAGGTCAATGTGAAAATATCCTTTATTTTCATCCCACAATTTTTGAACTTCTCTTTTGCCGGCTTCTATCCAGGATTGATATTTTTGCTGGATATCTTTTATCTTTATTCCGTCTATCTCTTCTAAGCCTTTAGCCAGAAGCAAATCACCCAGCCGACAACTGGCTTTTAAGGAAGCTAACCACAGCAGCCCGACGTAGGCACTGGTGCCTTTCATCCTCCAGGTGTCATAGGTTTGATCAGGAATAGCCTCATTTTGCGGGAGATGAGAGCTCGGGTCACCAAATTTTTTCCTTAGGGTATCCAGGGCCGTGACCGAAGCTGAAAAAATCTCCCGCAGGAAAGCCAGATCCTCGCGGCCAGAAGCTAAATAATCCCGAAGGGCTCGAAGGGGAAACTTGGGATTAAGGTCCTTCCAGACATTGCCGTTTTGCCAGTCAAAAGCATTGAGCACCACCCAGGGTCTCAACCGAGGAGAGCCAAGGTCGTGGGGGACCATTCCTTTTTCTTTGTTGATATTCCAGTAATAGCCCTTCTTATCAACGGGAACTTCATTGGGAAAAATCTCGTTATACTGGTAAACTTTATAAGCCGGATCAACCCGCTTAATAGTTTCGGCGAAATAGCGAATATCCTTTAGCTCCAGCTCTGGCCAGAGTTCCAGAATTTGCCAGCAGTAAGAATCAACATCAAAGGTTCCGTACATTAAATAATCAGCGCTTTCCAAATAAGTAAATAGATCCGTAGAGGCTTCCCAGATTCCGGTTTCGCTAAGAATATAAAGCTCATTGAACAAAATCTGCTTGAACCAGGAAGGAAGGCTTGGCTGAGATATAATCGTCCGCTGCCAGCGATCGATAGCTTCCTCCCATTCTTTGTATTTTTCCAGGGCCTCAAAAGCCAGAACCTGGGCTTTTTCTCCGTCGGCCCCAATAAAATCGGTGTATTTTTTCCTGTACTTTACTCCCTTCCCAAATTCGTAATAAGGAAAATCCCAGCTGAGGACAAAAGGCACTTCTATTTTTTCACCGGGCTTTACTTTAATCTTCAAACACTGGGCTGAGGCTACCCGGCCCTGATTATTATTCCTTCCTCCAGGTCCAGCTTTTATTGGCCGCAGCTCGCCGAAAGAAGCAAATGTTTCCATTAACTCATTCCGATCACCCTCAGGATTAAAATCAAGAAGGCTGGAAACTTCAGTTTTGCCTGGAATTTCTAAAGTGGCCAGGGCCATTGTTCCGGTCAAGGCTCCCCCCCGTCGGAGGTCCGTTCCCTTTCTTTTAAAAATGATAGCCTTCTTCTGTCCATCAGTCACCAGTTCGCTGAAATTTCCTTGACTGTTTTTATTCCAGACAAATTGGGTCTCAGGCACTCCGGCTCCTGGCCAGACTGCCTCCCAGCCAACCATGTTTTCCCAGGTGAGCAGGATAGAGACTTCGACTGATTCCTTAGAAGGATTGCTTATTATCCACTTATAAACGGCAACCGGGTAGCTGCTTTCTCGGTAATTCCCCGGAATCACCGGAGAAAATTGGACTACGGCTATTTTTACCGGCCAGTCCCTGTTTTTTTCAAAAGAAAAGCCGCTCTTCGGATAAAGGGCAAAATAATCTCCCTTTCCTGGGGATAATTCCCACTTCCAGCTCTTTGGATTTTGCTCTCCTTCATCAGCCACAATTGTCTGGATGATTTTTTGGTCGCCCTTTTTAATAAAAAGATGGAAGGCATCAATTGGAATTGAATCATCAACATACCAGCCTGATTTGAGAAACCAGTAGCGGAAATGGCCGCTCATGGTCCATTCAAACCCACCAGCTCCAAGCCCTCCAACCGGACAGGCGCTTCCCTCTGAATTATTATCAATATTCCCGGGGGCCGAAGTGTGGCCAAAATTAGTCAGCTTATAGCCAAACGGCCTGGTGAATGAGCAGTCCGGAAAACCAGCTATATTAGCCGGAGCCGGCTGAAATTTAAAATTTGAGCCGAAAGCTAAGGTGACCGCCTTCTTATTTTCTTTTTGAATCTGGTTAGAACCAGCAGCCGAAATTGAGCTCCAGAAAAAGAATAAAACAGCCAAGAATAAAATTGTTTTATTTCCCCGACTGTTTGATGGCTTTCCCCTCATGTCTCCTCCTTTCCTCTTTTTCCTTTATTTTATTCCTGGATAAACCCTCTCTCCCAGAAGATATGTTTCCACGGTTTCAAAATCGCCATTAAAAACGGCTATATTGGCCAGTTTGCCCTTTTCCAGGCTCCCCACTTCAGCTTCCAGTCCGACACTTTTGGCTGGGGTCAACGAGGCCATGAATATTACCTCGGGTATCGATAAGCCGGTCCATTCCAAAACATTTTTAACTGCCCGGTTAAGGTGCAGAACCGAACCAGCCAGGACACCGGAATCTTTTAACCGGATTTCGTTGCCTTTAAGGACAACCTCAAGGCCACCCCAAGCATAGGTCCCATCGGGCAAACCTGTTTCTTTTAAAGAATCCGTAATCAAACAAACCCGGTTCACTCCTTTGCGGAACACCGCCAGCCGAATGAAACAGGGATGTACATGGATGCCATCGGCAATCAATTCGACAAACACCCGATCATCATCCAGAACTGCTCCTATTCCTCCGGGCTCCCGGTGATGAAATTCTCGCCAGGCATTAAAAAGATGGGTCGCATGATTACTGCCCTGTTCGATGGCTTTTCTGGCCTCCTCGTAGGTAGCATCGGAATGACCGATCGAAACCACCCAGCCGAATTCCTTCATCTTCTTTATGTAGTCCAGGTTATGGGCCACCTCAGGAGCTATAGTAATCAAGGTCTTAAGGCCAGAGAGAGACCTCCGGAGAATTTCAAGTTCCTGATCACTTATTTCCCTTATAAATTCTGGATTCTGAGCACCTTTGCGCTTCAAACTGACAAAGGGTCCTTCCAAGTGAATTCCCAAAACCTGGGAAACTAAATTTTCTTTTCTGACTTCCTGGACCGCTTCAATAGCGGTTATAATATCTTCGAGGCTGGCAGTTAGGGTCGTAGGGAAAAATCCAGTTACTCCACAGGCTGCTTGGTGGGTGGCCATCAACCTCAAACTCTCAGCTCGACCGTCCATAGCTTCTTTCCCTAAAGCTCCATGAAGATGGACATCTATGAGCCCCGGCGAAAGGTAAAGTCCGCTCCGGTCAATTACTTCAATGGAACTTAAATCGAGCGAAGAAATTTTCTTAGCCTCATAAAGGTCAGCTATTTTCCCTTCTTTTATAAGAATCAGGCCATTCTCCACAATTCTATCCGGCAATATCAAATTGCCTTTGATAGCTTTAACTTTTGGCATTTTTATGCTCCTTTTTTATTGTAACTTCAGCTATAAATTTTATCACTTTTGGCCAGCCTAAACGATTTTAAACCCTAGCTGGCTTTATTAACCACAGTTCTAGTCGCTGACCGATTCATTTATCACTTCCTGAAGAAATCAAAAATTGACTTTAAAGCTCTCAAATCAATCCCTCCCGGATTTCAAACCTTAATCCTTAGAGCTATACTCTTCCCTGGGCTCTTAACTCCCGGTAATTTAAAAGTTTGATTTTTTTATTCGTGATAATTTTTTTTACTCTGGGACTGAGGAGAGCCCGGAGTTCAGCCGAACGATATTTATAGACATTGGGCAAACCATCGGGGTTGGAATCAATGAGGGCTCTCTCCTCAGGTGTATCCAGGCCAGGATGAACCACCAGGAGATAAAGACCCGGCCTGGCAGTCATAAGTTTTTCTAAGAGAACTTTTTCTTTTTCCTCAGGCGGAACACTATAAATATCAAAAAATTCCCGGTTTTCTCCGCACTCACCGGAGATGGGAAGACCGTATTCTCGGGAAAGCTTTATGACTACTGCCTTGAATTCTTCTCTCATTTCCAGGCTGTCCATGTGGGTATCCAGATAATCAAGACGAAGACCGCGGGCTAAAGCCCTCTCAATCTGAGCCCGAAGCTCTTTTTCCACTTCTTCCACCCGGGGGTGAGCAGCTAAAAAGGCCTCGGCTGTTGGATAAAAATAGCCATCGTCATCCACCAGGGTAGGAACAAGATTGAATGGCAAAATCGGACGCCAGCGGTAATCTTTCCATTCGGCATTGACGCACAGATGAACACCTACTGACCATGACCAGTTTTCCCGGCAACGGCGAGCCGCATCTTCAAACCAGGGCGAAGGGACAATTAACCCACCAGTAGTCAAGATACCTCGGGAAAAAGCTATCTCAAAAGCTTCATTAGCTGCCTGGGCCATTCCCATATCATCTCCTCTGACTATTAATTCAACCAGCGGTGGTTCGCTCGCCAATCCAGCTATATTACCTAATCCCAGGTCCATCTGGATGAGGATCAAGGCCAGAAGAAGTCCGAAGATAAAAATAACATATGAAAACTTTTTCATATATTTCCCTCCCCTTCGATAACATTTGGCGGACATAGGTTCTTTTTCCCGCTCATTATTTTATTATTAATTAGCTTTTTTTAAAAATTTAAAGTACAGCCAGCTGCTAAGTCCCATAATCATCAGAAGATTAAAAGCCGGGATGAAAAGAGCTTGGCTTAAAGAATAGTGTTGGCTGGCCTGACCTATTAGCCACGGAGAAAGCATCCCCCCAACCAACCCGGTGCCAATGGCTAAAGAAAAAGCTGTCCCAGAATAATTGGAAAAATTTTCGCCTATTATTGATAAGGTAGTGGGATAAATAACCGAAAAACCCAGCCCCAAGAAAAGAGCAAAAAAGATGGCTGGTATTTTCTCGGTAACAAAAATCATTCCCAGAAGGGCTAAAAATGATAAAAAGGCGCCGCCAATAATAACTTTCTCTCTCTTTATTCCCGTTAGAAATTTAGAAAAAGACAGTCGCCCAACCATCAATAATAACCAATAGCCAGAAAGGACCAGGGCGGACCCACTACCTCCCAAGTTGAATTTTTCCTGGAAAAAGCTGCTGAGCCATCCACCTACCGAGAATTCATTTCCTGACTGGAAAAATAAAATAAATGCTCCCAGCCATAAAACTCCTGAGCCAGCTATCTTCTTTAAATCTTTAAGAGGAAAACTCTGAGGTTGCTTTGGCTGAGGAAAATCGAGAAGCAAAAAAAGAATAAAGGGCAAGAGGCTAAAAACAGCAGCGACCAGAATTATTGGTTTTATTCCGGCCAATCTCAGCAGGGCACCAATTAAAAGTGGAATCAGAAGAGCGCCAAACCCAAAGAAAATCCCTAAAAAATTAAGGGCGGCAGCTCTGTTTTCAGGGTGAATATCATTAACTAAAGCATTGGTCCCGCCATTTAGCCCGGCACCGGCCAGTCCCAAAAAAATTACTGAAATTAAAATTCCAGAATAGCTGGAAGAAAAAGCCAACCCGGTAAAAGACAGGCCGACTACCAGCGAGCTTAAAAGCAGAAATATTCTAAAACCGAAGCGATCAACCACCGGGCCAAAAAAAAGAGTAGTTAGGAGCATGCTTAAGTTCATAAAAAAGAAAAGATTCCCGGCATCTACCCTTCTTAACTGGAGAGTCTTGAAAAGCTCAGGCAGAATGGCTCCCAGAATAGCCATGACAATTCCAAAAACAAACATCCCGGCAGAACAGGCGGTAGTCAGGGCATTATTTAAAGACTTTTTCTCTTTAGTTGATTCTAAATTTTGGCTTTTCATTTTCCCTTCTTGTTCTATTTTTTTCTTTTTCTTAAATTAATTTAATTTCGACTGATTGTCTATTTTGAATTTTTATCAACAGCCGGTCAAATTAGATTAAACAGCTAATTTAGCTATTACCAATAAAGATGACTTGGCCCTTTATCTTATTTCGGCCTTGCTCCTTTTTTTAATTAAGCTGAAAGCTCCAGCTTATCAGTAATTTTCAACTCCAGGGGGTCATCACCTGAGCTATTTTCCCGTCTCTTTTTAATTTTCTCACTTTTTATTTTTCTTTGGCCGTTAAGCACCTCTCCAAAGCCAATTTAATATATCTCTTCGCTGCTCTATTAACTGCCTTTTACTTTTTAAGCGGACGGGAATAAAAAAATTCAGTAAAAGCCCGGTAAACCAGGTCGTTATGGTCGGAAGAAATTCCTGGCACATTGGGCGATACAAAAGTGGGAGTCAATTTCCTCTCTGCGGCCAGGCGGGCACCGGTTTCAGCTACTAAAGCCATGGCCACCGAAACCGCGGCTACTGTCGAACCGGCTGCAATTCTTTCTGGTTGACCGACATCAATCAATGCATCTTCCGGCGGCACGCAATTATCTATGGCTACATCAGCCAGCTGAGATAGGAATTGGCCGCAAGAATGAGCTGGCTTAGAGACCTTCATATTCTGATGGCTGGAAACACTAATCACCTTGAGCCCTCGGGCCTTCGCCTCCAGGGCGACTTCAATCGGAGCAGCGTTGCGGCCCCCATGAGAAAAAATAATGATTACATCGGGCGGCTGTAAGGAATAACTCTGAAGAAAAATCTTAGCATACCCTTCCTGTCTTTCAATCCAGAGAAGTTCCCGGGCTCCGCCTGGTCCGATAACGCTATGCCACATCAATCTGGGATCATAAAGTGGATAAAAGCCAATGAAACTCCCATAGCGCGGGAATACATCCATAACTGGAATAACCGAATGGCCGCTGCCAAAAAGGTAAACTCGGCCGCCAGAAGAGATGGCCTCAGCCATCAGCCGGGCTGCTTTTTTAATTGGTTCGGTTTGAGTTTCCTGAATTTCTTTAATAATACTCTGAATCTTCTCTAAATACTTTTCCGCCGACATGAACTTCTCCTTTCTTTACCAATTAAATATTTTCTTTGAAAAAAATTATTGGCTTTATCCTCCTCAATTGCCCATTTTTTGCTTTTACTATCACGTTCCCCATTCTTCATTAAGCGCCGCCCAGGCACAACCATAAAGAGCAGCTTGTTGACCCAGAGCCGAGAGAGAAATTTTTACCGACTTCGAGGCTAACGGCTGAGCCCAGAGTTTAAACTTTTTTTTAATTGGCTCCAGGAAGAGATCAGCCGATTTAAAAAGCCCACCTCCAAGTACTACTACCTCAGGGTTTAAGGTGCTGACCAGATTAGCTACTCCCATGGCTAAATAATCCTGAAATTCTTCAATTAATTTTAGAGCTAAAGACTCCCCATCCCGAGCAGCCTGGCAGACCATTTCGACGGCTTCTTTTATTTTATGGCCA
This sequence comes from Candidatus Aminicenantota bacterium, assembly GCA_002877915.1. Lineage (GTDB taxonomy): Bacteria > Acidobacteriota > Aminicenantia > Aminicenantales > Saccharicenantaceae > Saccharicenans. Next base: position 19,283 of record PNJE01000018.1, on the reverse strand, counting down.
GGGGTCTTTTCTTCAGGAAAAATTTCAGGATGACTTTTAACTAAAGCCCGGGCTTTTTTGAAGAAAGCCGCGCCTGAGGCTTCTGATTCAAAGCAACCCAGTCTTAGATATTCTTTTTTAAATTCCCGATTTAAAGCCATCCACCCAACCGCCCCGGCCAGATCTGCCTGGCCATGGATAATCCGGCCGTCAGACATAAGGCCGGCTCCTATGCCAGTTCCAACGGCTAAATAAATCACATTCTTTTTATCCTTGGCCACTCCCATCCAGGCTTCCCCGAGGACATAGGCTGTGCGGTCACTTATAACAGAAAGCCGACCGGAAATTTCCTTCTTCAAAATTTTGATTAATGGAAAATCCTTCCATCCTTTTATGTTTGGAGCCCAGACCAGGCCCTTCTTTGGATTGACCATTCCAGGAATACACACTCCGGTAGCCAGCAAGCGATGGCCTCTTTTTCTGGCCTCAGCTTCAAGCTGAAGATAAAGTGAAATTATCTGTTGGACGGCTTGCTCACCACCATCTGTTGGAGTTGGGATTTCTGCTCCAAACATAAGCTGCCCTTTTTCAGTAAAGAGGGCCGAAGCCATTTTTGTCCCGCCGACATCAATAGCGGCAACATATTCATACTTATTTTTGATTCGAAGGTTGTTCCGCTTAAGATTCCTTTTAACCTCAGAAGCCTTTTTCATCTTTTGCTTCTCCTAATTCTTGAATTGCTGTTTGCCGCGCCCGACAACCTGAACTGAAAAATCTAATAGGTTATTACTTAAAAGCACAATCATCCTGGCTACCAAAAGCTTTTCCATTTATAACTTTTAAAATATCTCTGGAAGATAGGCTATCAACTCCATGAGCCTTAATTTTCAACTAACTTTTTTTATTAAATAGACCTGAACCGCCTGAGGTTCAAGTTCGGTCCTAAACGTAACTCCATCACTACCTGAAGCAAAAACTATCTCTTTTTCTGTCTCCAAATTTTTCAGGCTGATTTTTGACCAAGGTAAAGTCAAATGAATCTGACCTTCGGCTATCTTTTCACTGCGGTTAAAAGCAAAAAACAGCCTGTAGTCGGGGCCTTCCAGCCAGCGTAATTCCACCAGAGCTTCTTCGGGGGTAGTTTTCACCTCAGCCGCTGGCTTAATTTTCAACCAATCGGCTATCCCGGCCATAAACTTCCCGTTGTTAATATTTTTAAAATGGTAATAAGCCGAGCCGACAAAAGAGCCGACCATAATCGCCTGCCCGCGCCCATAAGGAGCTAAAACGATCATCGGCTGGCCATCTTCACTTGAAGCCAACACTTGAGCTTTCTTATCCTCAAGTTTAAAAGTTTCTTCAAAGAAGACGCTATCGAGGAGCTCTCCAGGTTTTAATAAAGGCAGGGCTGGATGATTCTCCTTGACGATAATTTTACCAGTCTTGGCAATTGGGAGAAGCTGGAATTCTCGGCAGCCAACAACTTTATCCAGTCCCCCACCTGGAATCACAGGAAAAGAAAAGCCCTTTTCATCTATCCAGGCAAAGCGGGCTTCAGCCACCAAGGTACCGCCATTTTCTACGAATTTTATTAATTCCTGAACATAAGGACCTGAAATCATCACCGGATACGGAGCTATAATCAGCCGGTAGCTGGCCGCTCTTTCTTTAAGGTCGCGGACGTGGAGAAAATCTACTTTAATTCCCCGCTCATAAAACGCTCGATACCACCCTTGAAGCGATTCACTTAAGTTGTTATAACCCACTGGTTGCCCTTCGGAAGTAAAAGTCTGTTGCCCACCAACCAGGTGGGAAATTGGATTGTAAAGGAGAGCTATTTCTGCTCGGGGCGGCTGAGCTCGGAGAAAATAATTCATATTTTTATTAATGACGCTGGCTAGGCGCCCGGCCTCCTCCGCCCGAGCCGTCACTTTCCCGTCAAGTTCTATAAGCCCGTACCCTCCGGCTTCATACCCAGAGCTCATTGGATAATAAGCATACAGGTTGATGGCCCGGGCTCCATAAGCTACGCTGGTCCACATCCAATCCCGCAAATCTTCGGCCGTCACCGGCGGGCTGACCTTCATCCCGAAAACTCCATAGCCAGCCTGGAGTTCTCCAAGATAAAAGCCCTGGTTGGCCCAGGCCATCGAACGCACAAAATCAAGGCCAGCCGCCCGAAAATAAGGCGACCAGGGTCGCACCGCTCCGGCATGCTTGGGATAAATCGAAACTCCGTAATAATCACAACCATTATTCATCTTGCGGTCGTCTGGAGTGCCATCCCACGCTGGTTGGCTGAAAATCCCAGGGATAGCCGAATGGCTGGTGACTACTGTTTCAGGCAGAACTTTTTTTATCGCCTGAGCTTTTAAAGCCAGATCCTCAGCTAACTTATCAGATATATATTCCTGCCAGTCGAGATAATCGGTATAGGTCAGAATAGTTCCAAAACGTGGTGGTTCGGCCTCATCAAAAGACTTAAAAGTCCGGTGCCAGGCCTGATTAAGATTTTCGATCTTTTGATATTTTTTCTGGAGCCATCCGCGGAATCTGGCCTGACTGTAAGGACAATAGCAAAACTGAACATATTTCAAGTCACCTATCTGGTAAACTTCTGACCAGTTAATGATATGGGGCTCGCTCCACAAATCCCACCCATAAAAAGCTGGTTTTCCCTTGACCGCCCTGGCCGCTTGGCTAAAGAAATTCAGGACTTTTTCTCTAACGCCAGGATGATCAAAACAATAGCCCGGAGCCGACTGGGAATGAATCTTTAGATCATTCGAAGCCACAAAAGCTGAATCCGGATATTTCCGGCCAACCCACTCAGGAGCTGAATCAATATAAACCTGGCAGATGACTTTAAGACCGACCTGAGCGGCCAGGTCAGTCAGAAGCTCCAATGAGGAAAAATCGTATTTTCCCTCTTCTTTTTCATTATAAGCCCATTCAATCCAGCATCGGACGGTGTTAAAACCTAACTTCTTAATCTGCTCTAAATCAGCTCGCCATTCAGCCGCTGATTTCTCGGTCACCGGTTCAATCATCGGGGCCCGGACCCGACCGCCGGTATACCAGACCGAAACCGGGAAAAAGTCTTTATAATTTTTAGAATTTCTTTCTCCGCCTTGAAGTTCTCTTCCGCTGGCTCTTCCAAATGAGAACCAGAGACTCAAAATCAGAATAGAAAAACTCGCCAGAAGCTTTAGATTTTTTTTCATGAGCCCTGAACTCCCCTGATTTTTTAATTTAGATTCTATTATATTCCTTCATCCAAAATTATTTTTCAATTAATTTTGAGCCAAAAAATTGCCAATATTTGGAGCTCATCCATCAACCCAGATAAAAATTTTTTCCGATAAAAGATTATTCTGGGGCTCTCTGGTGGACTGGTTCACAAAATTTATTAAGTTCGACTCGTTAATTTAATCAGATTTCCCGAAAAGCGGCAGATTAAAAAATCTGATTTAAAAAAGAAGCCAATTTCAGCTTAAGGCTTTTTCTTTGGAAAAATCTGAAAACTGCGACTCACCGTCTCTAATAGTTCTGACCTTCCATTATACCTATCGGCGGTAATTTCCCAGATAATTACCCCGGCTGCTCCTTTTTCTACCACGTACTGGCATTTCCGGAAGACCGATCGCAGATCATCAAAAGAAATAAGCGTGTTTCTTTCCGGATTTAAAAGATAAGGCACTTGGCTGCAGAAATCCCAGTAATATTTCCAGCCCGAAGCCAGGAGTTTTTTAATCTCAGAATAATTGTAATAATCGCTTTTGGTAGCCTTTTTATAAAGGCCATCAGTATTAAAAGATCTCCCGTAAAATGGAATTCCCAGAAGAAGTTTGGAGGTTGGAATCTGCCGAATAAGGGCATAAGTATAGCTTTCATCAACCGAACCACAGGGATCATTATGGCAGGTGTAAAGTGGAGAATTGTGACCGGAATGGTCGGTCCAGGGACCGTGAAAATCATAAGTCATAAAACTGATGTAATCAAAATAAGGATGGAGTTCCTCAAAATTAATCCACCGACCCCAATAAGAACCAGCCGGAGCAGCCATCGTCAGAAGAAGCGGTGGATCCTGGGCTTTCAAGGCCGCCGAGAGTTCCTTAACCAGGGAGGAGAAGTTTTCTCTTTGTTCCTCATTGGAAACATATTCCCAGTCCAGATCTACTCCATCATAGCCATTCTGCTTGCAGAAAGAGACCACCTGGGTGATGAACCGAGTTCGTTTTTCGACTGAAGCGACTGTCGGAGGAAAACCATCACAATTTCCCCAGCCCCCGATGCTCATTATCACTTTGACCCCATTATTATGGGCGGCAGCAATCAATTCTGGATAAAGGTAATTTTCATCAACTATCAGATTGCCCTCATTGTCAGGTCGAGTAAAAGCTTCGGCCAAATGAGTGAGAGTTTTAAAATCAATCAAGGTGTAAGGAAAATCCGCTCTTTTCCAGGCAGGATAATAACCCATAATCACCTTAGTGGGGGAAGCAGAAGGACTGACTTTTCTTTCTTTCTGGACAAATTCTCGTCCGGTAGTCTTCCTGACTGTTTGAGCACAAGCTGATAAAATCGTTAGCATGAGGACTAAAAGAACCAGCCATAACCTAAAATAACCTCGGTTAATAATCATTTTTGAAGCTCTCGAATAGTTTAAATGATGGGCCATTAGTTCTTCCTCCGCCTATTTTCATTTTTCAGACTAAAAGAGACTTTCTCTATTCTCCATTTCTCCCAATCGCCTTTATTCCCGGGATTGATCCACTCCCCTCGGGCATTATGCCTCATAGCGAGCCGAATTAATTTCTCACCCTGGATTTCCAACCCCAGAGTCTTGCTGGGCTTTAATCTATTTAATATTTTTTTCCAGGGCCGTTATCTACTTTTATTTATTTTTTATTTAGTTTTTCGATTTTGGCTCTCGCTCACTTTTTAGCGGCCAGCCCTTTCCAAAAGCTATGAGATTTCAAGCTTTCAGGCATAAAGAGTTTTTAGCTCCTCTATTCTTCGTTTAATATTCACTCCCCGGACGCAGCGAGCAGTGCAGTCCTCACAGTCAAGGCAGGCCTCAATTGATTTTCCCTGCTCAATACTGTCTAAAGTTTCTCGGGCTTCGTAAAGATTCCCATAAGCTGTGGCATACATATGGGCCCGGAGGATATTGGGAATATCCACTTTATGAGAGCAAGTGGCCTGGCATTGCCCACATAACCGGCAAACGGCGGCCATCTGGGTCTTTACCAGCCGATTCTCTAAGAATTTTTTTTCTTCCGGAGTATATTCCAGGTTATAGGCGACAGTAATATCTTCGTTTAATTGATCAAAAGTCGTAAAACCTGGAACGGCGGTAGTAATGAACTCGTGCCGGAGAACCCATTTTAACAGGGCAGCATTAAGGAGCGGCCCCTCATAAAATTTTTTTATTTCCGGGGGATTGTTTTCCCGGTACCAGGGCTGCTGGCATTGAGTTTTCATGGCTATTAATCCCACCCCCCGGGAAGCCGCTTTCTTTAGAGTTTCGAGATATTCAGGATAATCATAAAGGGAATAATTAAAGGTAGCCAGAATTACCTCGTAAATTTTCATCTCCAGAGCAGCCCTAATTACCTCATCCATGTTTTGATGCGTGCTCAGCCCAATGAATCGGGCCTTCTTCTGAGCTTTAATTTCTTGAAGAGCTTCCATCAAACCAGGGTTCTTTACCCAGCTGACTTCGGGAACATTGTGGGAGTAAAGAATATCCACATAGTCTGTCCTCAGACGAGTAAGGCATTCATCTATGGCTTTTAAGTGGATTTCTTTAATTTTATCTGCAGAAAGCTGGTTGCGCTGCTGAGGGGGGATAAAAATCTTGGTGGCGATTACCACCTTGTCTCTGGCCTTCAGCTCTTCAATCACCTGGCCTACCATTTCTTCATTCCGACCGCGCTGGTAACCAGCCGCCGTGTCAAAATGGCGGATGCCTAATTCATACGCCCGAAAGACAAGTTCGGGGTTGTCAGCATTCATCACGCCCATAGAAACAACCGGAATTTTATAGCCAGTTTTGCCCAGAGTCCTCAGGATTATAGACTTCTCTTTTGGCTGGCGCGCCGCCGGCTCGGATAAAAGCCCTAAGGCCTTATTTCCAGAAGCCAGAACCCCAGCCAGAGCCCCAGCTGAAGCGCCTAAAAAAGCTCGCCGGTTTAATTTTCCTTTCTGGCTCATTTTCCACCTCTTTTTTCCATCTTTTATAATTTTATTTATCTGCTCCCTCTTTTACAATTTAATCCCGGTCAGAGTCAAGATGGTTTTCATATTGACTCGCCCATAAATAAGAATAAAATTTACTTGGCTTGAAAAAGAGAGGATAAAATGAAATTAAAAAAAAGAATCTGGATTTTTTTCTCCTTAGCTTTAATGGTGTCCTCATTTGCCAACTTCGCTCTATCAGCTGAGCCGGCATCTAAAGCAACCGAAGAAAGAGTTCAGCGAGCCATCGAGGTCATCAAGGATTTAGTTAGTCTTAAAGATGAAGGTATCCCTTCCAAGCTGCTGGAAAAAGCCCAGGGACTGGCCATCATTCCCGGAGTGGTCAAAGCAGCCTGGGGAATTGGTGGGCAATATGGGCGCGGAATAGTCCTTGTCAGAAAAGAAGACGGTAGCTGGGGTAATCCTATTTTTATCCAGCTAATTGGCGGAAGTTTTGGCTGGCAAATCGGACTGGAAAAAACCGACCTCGTGCTGGTATTTAAAAACCGCCGGGGGGTAGAGAATATTGCCTCCAATAAAATTACCCTCGGCGCTGATATGAGTGTTTCCGCTGGTCCGGTCGGTCGAAGCGCCGAAGCCAGCACCGATATCCAGATGGAAGCCGAGATTTATTCTTATTCCAAGAGCAAAGGCTTATTCGCCGGATTAGCCCTGAAGGGAGGCACCCTCCAGGTTGATAAGAAAGCCAACGCTGCCTTTTATGGGCAAAAGTTGCCAGCGGCGAAAATTCTTTATGAGCAGGTTAAAGCTCCAGCGGTGGTGGAGAATCTTCGTCAGACCTTAGATGCTTTAGTTCGGAAAAAATAGAATCTTAATTTATCATTAAATCAGAGTGGGGCGAGATAATCGACTGCCTTAATGATGGTTTCAGATTAATCAAGCGATAATAAATTCGCATCGGCCCAAAATCATCAAAAGGATGGAAGCCTCTATTTTGACCAGAAAAATAAAGCCGCTTCAATATCTAAGCAGGCTGATAGAGCCGTTAGTCGTTTGAAGATCAACCCGAGGCCCCTGGCCATTGCCCAGCTTCCCCTCGATTCTTCTTCTGGAAATCTGCCCTTCGACAGTTAAAGGATATTCGACCGTAATGCTTCCATTTACCGTCCGGGCCGTGAGGTAGGCATTGGGCTCTTGGTTCAGTAATAGCCTGATACTGCCATTGGTTGTTCGCGCGGAAAAATCAGCCGACAACTCGTTAAGCTCGGCTTTGATGCTTCCATTGGTTGTTTTCAGTTCAACCCGGCCCTTGACTTGAGATAAATTCAGGCTGCCATTAGTAGTTTGCGCCTGAAGCCAGTCAAATTCACCCTTAGCTTCAACTGACCCATTGACAGTTTTAAGCTCGGCCCGCTCAAATTTTCCGGAGACATTTATCCGGCCATTAACTGTTCTGACCAGCTCCAAATCAATTCCCTCGGGCACAGTAATTTCATAATCAACCTTGGCTCCCAGATTTCTTTTTTCATAGGTGGTCTCGACCTTAACGGATTTATCTCCTTTAATTACATCAATCTTTATCTTATCGAGATCGCTTTTTCTATAGCGAGCATATTTGGTAGCTTTAATCACGACTTCCAGGTTAGGCGAACTGGTTAGGTTGATTGAACCGTTGATATTATTGAGGGAAAAAGAACCCGCTTCTTTAAGCGGTATCGTTTGAGAATAAGCTTCTTCATAATGGTAACCAGAATCGATAAACTCATCGCAGCTACAAAAAGCAAAAACGGTGAGCAGCAATAGGCTCAGAGCCAAGCTTTTTATTTTTTCTGATTTTGCCCAGAAAGCCGAATTATGAGAGTTCATTTTCTCCTCCAAAACATTCCAAATTTATTCTGCTATTTATATTAACGTAAACTAAAAGAAAAAAGTTCAAAAAAATCCCCCTTTACTGAATTATTATTTATCTTTATATGCTTTTCAGGTTTTTTGGGCAAAAGGTTAATAAAAAATATTTTCAAAAAACAGGATCTACTTTATTGACTGATATTAGTGATAGCCCGCTTAACAAAAATAACCAGCTGAACAATATTTTATTTATCTCCTCTAAGCTTCTTTCGTTGAGGGATAAAGTCAAGTTTGGTCCGCCATTTGGCCATCGTTAGCGCTCCCTATTAAGCTCCTAATTGGCTGCCAGGGGAGTTGGTTAATTTTTCATTTAACTTCGGATTCCCTATATTTTTATCTCCATTGATGAACCCTCAGTAAAATTTATTCAATAAGCCTCAGGTTAAAACTTGAAATAACGTTTGGCATATATCGCCCATTTGACTTAGTTTCTTCAAAAGAACTTATAACTTGTAACTTACGTATATATAAATTAAAGTAAGGTTAGTAAATTCGAAAAATAATTTATAAGCTATAAATCTTAGAATTTATTAAGGAGCACTGCCAATGAAGGCATCAAAAGTCTGTAAGCCAATTTTGTTGCTGGTGGCGATATTTTTTATTTTTTCCGCCGGACAGTACCTGAGTTCCCAGTCGGCCGACCTGAATCAGAAAATCTCTGGCCACTGGGAAGGAGCTATTGAGCTTCCCGGGATGAAACTTGAAGTGCTGGTGGATTTTAAACTCACGGCCGAAAAGAAATTAGATGGCGTAATTTCTATCCCGATCCAGAAAGCCAAGGATCTGCCACTAACCGATATTGTCATCACCGATAGCGAAATTAGCTTTGCCATCGACGGTGTGCCCGGAAACCCGGTTTTCAAGGGCAAATTGGATGAGACTGGACAGAAACTAAGCGGCAACTTTACCCAGTCTGGGCAAACTTTTCCCTTCAACTTGACCAAGGGCGAAGACCCGGTGGCTAAGGCTAAAAAAATCCTTGAAGGAATGGACCCCACAATTAATAAAGCCCTGTCCGACCTAAAAGTTCCAGGTCTGGCTCTGGCGGTGGTCAAAGATAAAGAAGTCATTTTTCTTAAAGGCTATGGCTACCGCGACGTGGAAAATAAGTTGCCGATGACCCCAGATACCCTGCTGGCCATTGGTTCGGCAACTAAGGCTTTTACTACTTTTTCCCTGGCTCGCTTGGTGGATGAAGGCAAATTGGACTGGGATATACCGGTGCGTAACTACATCCCCTGGTTCAAGTTTTCTGACCCGGTGATCACAGAAAGAATCACGCCGCGCGACTTGGTCACTCATCGCTCTGGACTGCCTCGCCATGACTTATTGTGGTACAACAATTACCAGGCGAGCCGGGAAGAGCTCGTCAGACGCTTAGCTTACCTTCAGTTTACTGCAGACCTCAGGGAAAAATTCCAGTATAACAACCTGATGTTTCTGACAGCTGGCTATCTTCTGGAAACACTCACCGGAAAAACCTGGGAGCAGGCGGTAAGAGAATTGGCACTTGAGCCGCTGCAAATGAAAAGAACTAACTTTTCGGTGGCTGATTCCCAGAAAGACCAGGATTTTGCCCTACCTTATGATTACCGCCAGAAAAAAATTGAGAAAATTCCCTTCCGCAACATCACCAACATGGGGCCAGCTGGTTCGATAAATTCGAGTGTGCGAGAGATGAGCAACTGGGTCATTGTTCACCTTAACTCAGGTAAATTCGGTGATAAGCAGTTGCTCAACCCAACCACTATGGCTGATTTGCACTTGCCATACATGCCCATTGCTCAGACGCCCCCAACTCCTTACCTCAGCCCGGCGAGCTATGCCCTCGGTTGGTTTGTTGATTATTACCGCGGGCATCAGCGAGTTTATCATGGGGGCAACATAGACGGCTTTTCGGCCCTGGTTTCCATGCTGCCGAATGACGGATTTGGTTTTGTGGTGCTGACCAATAGAAACGGCACGGGGCTGCCGGAGCTTTTGGTCAGAACCTTGAGTGATAAATTATTGGGCCTTGAGCCCGTGGACTGGATTGGAGAAGCCGTGCGCAACGCCGCCCAGGCTGAACAGATTGGCGAAAAAGCGGAGCAGAAAGTTCAGACCAGAAGAATTAAGGGGACCAAGCCGGCTCATCCACTCGAAGAATATGCCGGAACTTATTTTCACCCTGGTTATGGCGAATTGAAAATAACCATCAAAGATAAAAATCTTTATTGCACTTACAACGGCATTACTACTCCGCTGGAACACTGGCACTATGAAACTTTTAATGGCCTTCAAGCCGAAGACCCGACTTTCAAAGATATGAAATTCACTTTCCAGACTGATGTAAACGGTAATGTGGCAGCAGTGGCTGCACCTTTCGAACCCACGGCTGATGACATCGTGTTCAAGAAAAAGCCTGACGAGCGCTACTACGACCCGAATTTCTTGAAAAAGCTCACCGGCAAGTACATTTTGCTTAACCAGATTTCTACCATTGAGCTTAAGGGAAACACACTGACTCTTTATGTGCCCGGGCAGCCGATATATGAATTGGTGCCTGACTTGGGCGATGAATTCTATCTAAAGCAGGTGCCAGTTATCAGGGTGCGATTTATTTTTGATGCCAAAGGCGAGGTTACTGGTCTTGAATCGATCCAGCCCGGTGGCATCTTCGAGCTCAAGCGCTACGTCGAGGGCGAACAGAAAAAGCCCGAGAAAAAATAAAAAAGTTATTTTATAAAATCAAGTTTTCTTTAAAACAATAATTTCGTTCATCATTTTATTTTATTACCTCTTGTTAACTCTCGGAACCTACATATTTTTCTTGTATTTAGAGTGTCCACTTTTCAAGTTTAAATAACACGTAATTTTGAGGATTTACCCGCTTCTTAGCTTATGTTAATAATTTATTTCTGCTCAACGATTGTTAATATGATTCTTGGCCTTTAACATATAAAAATGGAGACAAATATGGGCAAAAAGGAATATATTACCATTCCTTAACTATCGCGTTTTCTTAGAATGAGCCGGGTAGCCGTCTTTAATAAAGTGAAGAAAGGAGAAATTAAAGCTATAAGAATTGGGCGTTATTACGCCATCGAGGCGAAAGACGTTCGATATCTTCTGGGAAAAGAATTATCCGAAGAATCAAAACGGCAAATTGACCGAGCAGTTGAAAAAGCGGTCGCCGAATATGGTGAAGTGTTTAGACAACTGGCGAAAGAATGATTAAACCTGTAACCCTATCCGAGGTAGAATATGTGGCTTTCAAGCTGGCTCAAGAATTACTGGCTTTGGGCGAGCCGATACCGGACTTTTCTACTCGCTACCCAAACATTCTTGAAAGCTGCTTAGCTGTCCCCTTTCAAAGTTTTTCCCAAAAAGACCTTTACCCGGGCTCGGCTGGCAAGGCCAGTATTCTTTTTTATTTGATGGTCAAGAATCGTCCTTTTCATAACGGTAATAAAAGGATTGCGCTTATGACCCTGCTGTTTTTTTTGTACAAAAACAATAAATGGCTAACTGCCAATAACGATGATTTATTCCATTTGACTGTCTGGGTAGCTCAAAGCCCAGCCCCACTAAAAGGCGAAACCGTCCAGTCAATAGAAAAATTTTTAAAAACCTATCTCACCGACCTTTGATAATGAAAGGATAACATAACAAGGAATTACAACATGTATCTAATGGCTTAAGTTTTGCACCCAGGGAAAAAGTGCGAAATTATTTTAATGTATTTCGTCAATTCATAAATGGAATTTATTTCACTTTAAAATATCGTCAATTTATGGTGCCAATCTAGGTCGTAACAAATCCATTGGCTGGAATTATGAAATCTCTCTATATATAATGAATGCGGTGCAAAATGAAGAATGGGATGGCTTCTAAGTTTAAAACTAAAAAGGAGCTTGATGAAGCAATCCTTAAAGAAAAAGCTAAGGGGACTCCTGACCTTGAAATAGGGCAAAAATACGGCGTTACCTACAGGTACATTGAAAAGCTAATTACCAGGGAAAAAGGCGTTAATGTAAGTTCATTAAAGTCTTCTAAAGAAATAAAAAGGCTTCAACCCCAAGATTTTAAGGAAGAGCAAACCACGGTCTGGAGTTTCAAGCAAAGAGGAAACTGGGCTACCCACAGTGGAGAATATCGGGGCAATTGGTCTCCTTATATACCCCGCAATATTATTTTAAAATATTCAAACCCTGGAGATTTTGTGCTTGACTACTTTTGTGGCGCTGGCACCACGGCCATAGAATGTAAGCTCTTAAACAGGCAATGCCTCGCTCTTGATATCAATGAAAAAGCCATAGAATTAGCTAAGCAAAAATTGGACTTTAGTCTGAGCCCCGGGCAACCTGAACTAATTTCTGACCCAACAAAAATCTTTACTTATGAGCCCAAGCTAATGGTAGGAGACGCCAGAGATTTATCATTTTTGCCAGACAATTCTGTTGATTTGATCTGCTCTCATCCTCCATATGCTGACATAATTCAATACACAGACCACAAAAAGGGCGATCTGTCACATCTTGGAATTGAAGAATTTCTAAAAGAAATGGAAAAAGTCGCCCGGGAAAGCTACCGAGTGTTAAAGCCAGGCAAGAAATGTGCGATTCTGATTGGAGATATGCGGAAAAACAGGCACATTGTGCCGCTGGGCTTTAAAGTAATTGACGTCTATTTAAGAGCTGGATTCAAATTGAAAGAGCTTATCATTAAACGCCAACATAACTGCAAAACCACAGGGTTTTGGTATGCTAACAGCATCCGATATAACTTTTTGCTTTTAGCCCACGAATATTTACCTGTGTTTGAAAAAAGCGAGTCAAGGCCGCAGATAAAAGAAGAAAGCTCTTCACCTCTAATCGAAAGCAAATTCACTAAACCAAAACAAAAAAGGGGAATAAAAGAGCTTGAAACGACCACGGTCTGGATTTTTCCTAAAGAGGAATTTGAAGAGCTGCTTGATACAAACATCTTGCTAAGATACAAAACTAAAGAGGGAGTCCAGGTTATTAATCTGACAGCCGAAGGCGAAGATTCCCATAATACAGCCCAAAATCAAAAAATAAAAAGCAAACAAAATTGCCTACTTTACCTCAAAGCAGTTCCCGCTTGGATAAAATCAGTTGATTTTGACGAAAATCAATTTTTATCTAAACTACAATCCGTAATTGAAACGGAAACAACATCATTGATTGAAGGGAGCACGGTTGCCATTCTAACCCAGGATATCAGAAAGAATAATTACCTGATTCCTATAGCCAAACTTATTTTAGACAGAGTAAGAATCGATGAGGCCAGGCTCAAAGAAATTGTAATCGTGACTACTAACAATAACTCAAGCAATTCCTACAGGCAACCAAATGGGCTTTTAGAAATCACTCATTATTATCTTTTGATATATCAACTAAAATAAGGCAGGATAAACAATTATGGAATCAGGTGTTTTTATAGTTTTATACGACGAGGATACCCTCAAGCTATACTTAGCCAAAGGCGTTTATGGATTTTTAATGCCACCAATTTATGATGAGGTACCTTTAAGGAGCAGGCATTATCATGCCCTTGGCGATTACGCCTGCATAAGAAAAGGAACTCATATTTTCTTCTTTCTAAGAAGAAAAATATATTATGGTGGACAGGCCATTGGTTCAGAGAATCACGCCGCCTTTTATTTAAATGGACAATACAGCCCATTGGGCAAAAAGGCTGAAGCAAAATTATGTTGGGATGAATCTGAAGGGAAAATATACAGGGCTACCGATAAACCAGGTATCTTTGAGATAAAACAAAGAGACCGATATGTAGAAAGATGCCAGCCCTATCTTATCAGATTTGAAGACCATATCGGTCTTAAAGGAAGAGTTATTAGCTCCGACGAATTATACTTTGAACTTGGCAGATTCCCCTATCCATTGCCGACCAATGTTATTTCGGGAATGAGTTTCTGCACGATGACTCCAGGAGAAGTCTCGATCGCTCTTGACTTACTGAAATCTACTAATAAACAAATCAGCACGAAGACAGATGAAAATATAGAATTGATCGGTGAGCCACTTCCATTTTCTCCATCCTTTGGCTTTAAAAATATTGAGAAGGCCATGGAACGATCAACCAGTGAAGCCCACTTAGAGGCTATGCTTTTAGCCAACCCCACGGTTTGGCCTGAAGAAATTAAACCAAGAGGAAGTTATGTATTATGCAGACAAGTCCCTATGTCCCCATTTAAGCCTCCCCAATGGATTGATAAAGCTAATATCTGCTTATACCAGGAGCCTTTAATAAATAACGGGACCATTCCGAATGTAATTCTTGAGTTAAAAGTAAGAAATGTTTCTAAGACTGAAGTCGAACAAGTGGTTAAATATGCAAGATGGCTGCATATGGTTCTAAAGGAAAATGCTTATCAGGTACAATTTTATTTATGCGGTCCTTCCTTTGCGCAAAATATTGAAAGTTGTATTCCAGATGAATACAAAGGACAAATTAAACTTCAGGTATTAGGCTGACACAGGCACATTAATAAAATCCTTGTTCGCCCTTTCATTCTATTTTATTTATAAGGCCTAACCCTAATTGCTTATGACAGCCTTGAATATAACTTTCATTCATCTATGCAAACATCTATGCAAATAAATCTAAGAAAAAAAATAGCCAGGACGCCTCCCTGACCAAAATCTGCTAAACCTTATTGAGTCTAAATGAATTTTAATCTTATTTTGATAGCTATCTTATTTGCCTTTTTCTTCCAGCAGATATTCCCATTGGTAGATAAGGTCTTTGGCAGCGCGGGCATCAGGTGCATCTGGGAAAAGCTCAAGGTAAATATTCATGTTGGCAACGGCCAGCTTGAATTTTTCCAGCTTGGCACAGTTCAGGGCCAGGGCCTTATAAAGGTCTGGGCTGAGTGGGGCAATTTTAAGGGCTTTTCGGCATTCAGTTAGTGACTCCAGGAATTTGCCTTCCCTGTTCATCACCTCGGACCTTACATAATATTTTCTTGCCTCTTCCGGCATTTCTCTGAATTCTGGGTGCGCCTTGTAAATTTCACTCAGATGAGTTCTGAGCTTTTTCGCCTGTTCATCTTCGGCAAGCTTCATCACCTGGCCATAAATTTTGAGAGCTTCGGCCAGCTGGCCATTTTTTTCCAGGTTCTCGGCTTCAGCCATTTTCGCCGCTGCATATGGACTCAATGAAGTGCGCGCTTTATCGGCCAGATTTTCCAGAAAGGCTTCCTCGCGACCTGAAATTTCATCAGCTAAGGCGAGAAAAACTTCGACTGCTTTTTGTAGCTGTCCTTGCTTTGAATATATCAGCACCTGAAGCAATCCATCTACCTCATCCGACGGCGAAAGAAGGCTTAAAGCCCGGTCGCAATCTTGGCCTTTTACCAAACAAACAATAGCTGCAGCCCTCTTTGCCCATTGGTTATCACTCCCCAACGAAAGTGCTTCCTGCGCCTGCTGGCCGGCTTTTTCATTGTCGCCAATGAGGTAATAGACGAAACTCCGTAACCCGAGGAGCGAGGCGACCTTAGTTTTCCCGCTGGCCTCCTTGGCCTCACCTTTCGCCGCTTCTAAGCTCTTTTCAATTTCAGAAAGAGCTTCAGGATATTTCCCGGCCATAAGATATTTTACAAGCTCGGGCGAAATTCTTTCTGCTTCAGCCTTTAGCAATTTGATTCTTTTTTGCACCTTTTCACTGAACTGCTCCAATCCGATTTTCCCGTATAGCTCAAGATTCTGGTTGAAAGCAGCCTGGTTGTTTGGTGAAACAAGGTAATAAGCCTCAAGCACCTTTCCGGTTTTATCGAGCGACAAGACAAAGCCATCCGGGAAATAAGCCTTGTAAAGGCCATCAGTAATTCCCAGCTTCTGGCAATCGACCACAACACAAGGGAAAAAGCTTACCACCACCTTTTCTTCACGGCTAAATTTCCATTGAGCCACTTCCCTGAGCACCACCACATTTTCCTGGGCCAGCACTGGAAGCAATGTAATTGCTATAAAGATAGGAATAATAAAGAATAAGTTAATCCTTTTCATTGCCTTCTCTCCCGAGAATAAGGGTTTAATCTACCATCCGTAATCAAATATTTTTGTCTTTAAATCACTTCCTTATTTTACCCAAATTTAAATTTTTTTTTGAGAATGTGTTTTTTTTACGTTCGGATGAGATTGTCCTAAAAAGATATATTTGAAATGCATTTAAGTCATGGCTGGTTTTTATTGACGACAGTCAGATTTTTCAATCTCTGGATGAAATTACTCTGGAATTTGCCAGATCGGCATGCTGGTTTTACCCGGCACCGGTTGGCTTTCAATTTGGCTATCGCTCAGACCGCATCTGGTGGAAAAAGCTATCTGACCAGCCGGCTGAAATAGGCCGGGCAATTCTTCAGGTAGCTCCCAACACTTCCGACCTCATCTGGGTTGATTTTATGATGAAAGAAATCTGGCCTGAGAAAAATAATTTAAAATTGAAGCTAGGTAAACAAGATTAAAATAAAAACTGCAATCGCAAAAATAGTTGCAAAAAAATCTGAATATCTTCTGGCAATAGAGACAGCGATACACCAATTTTTCAGGGAGGATAGAACCTTATTTTTCTGGAGGCCAAACCCATCGGCCTGATTTGTTAATATAACCCCACTTCCCTAATTTTTCATCTCCGATCCTTACTTCTGCTAATCCCTCAGAAAACCCCCAGGCAGAATCAAACTGGGGGTTAATTACAAATTTGCCAGTCTTATCAATAAAGCCCCATTTCCCTGATTTTTCATCCCCTATCCTTACTCTCGCTAACCCCTCAGAAAAGGACCAGGCAAAATCAAACTGGGGATTTATGACAAATTTACCGGTCTTATCAATAAAGCCATACTTCCCTGATTTTTCATCCCCTATCCACACTCTCGCTAACCCCTCAGAAAACCCCCAGGCAAAACCAAATTGGGGATTTATGACAAATTTGCCAGTCTTATCAATAAAGCCATACTTCCCTGATTTTTCATCCCCTATCCTTACTCTCGCTAACCCCTCAGAAAAGGACCAGGCCTCATCAAACTGGGGATTAATAATAAATTTTCCGGTCTTATCAATATAACCCCATTTCCTTGATTTTTCATCTCCTATCCACACCGCTGCTAATCCTTCAGAAAAGGGCAAGATAAAATTAAACTGGGGATTAATAATAAATTTTCCGGTCTTATCAATATAACCCCATTTCCCTGATGTCATCTTATCCAATAAGCTACCTTCTCCCGATATATTTACTCCTGCTAACCCCTCAGAAAAGGACCGGGCCTCATCAAACTGGGGATTTATGACAAATTTACCGGTCTTATCAATAAAGCCATACTTTCCTGATTTTTCATCCCCTATCCTCACCGCTGCTAATCCTTCAGAAAAGGACCGGGCCTCATCAAACTGGGGATTTATGACAAATTTGCCAGTCTTATCAATATAACCATATCTTCCATTAATCCCCACACGAAAAAGTGCAACTTTTTCAGGTTCTAAGCTTGAAATCGATTTTTCGTCACTTTGTCCACATGATATGGCCGATAATAAAAAAAAGAAAATCAAATCTAAACATATTAACTTTCTCATCTTGCCTCCCCTAAATAATAAATCCCTTAAAGATTGAGATAATGGACAGCTGATTTTTTCTCATGACACAGGCCCTTCTGAATCAGCTACTTTACAAAAGCCCTTTTTGCTTATTTTATTAATTGCCTTCGGCTAAGTCAAATTTCGCTTTACTTGAAGTTGGGATATGTATAATGGGTTGCCGCCAAAATATATTTAGATTCATATCAAAAAGTCTCACTTTTAAGATGAAGTGGCGGAGGTGATTAGGGTGACTATTTCTTCTGGGTTCTTTGCCTCGCGCAGGGCTTCGCGGAATTCATCGTGGATGAGCCTTCTGGAAAGCTTTGGCAGAAGCTGCAGTTTCGGCCGCACCTTCTCGCCCGAAGGAATTGCCAGGCAGATAATCAGATCCACCGGCTGACCTTCCTTAGACTGCCAATCAACCGGCTGCTTTAGCCTGAGCAACCCTATGCTTGGCGTTCGCACCGTGACAGACTGGCAATGCGGAATGGCCAGCCCGAAACCGATTTCGGTAGCTACATCATCCTCTCTCTTCCACAGAGCCTGCTCAAACACGGCGCGGCTTTCCACCCGTCCAGCCTGCTCAAACATTATCGCTAAATGCTGAATTACTTCGGCTTTGCTCTGGCACTCAGCCTCCAGGTCAACCAACTCAGGCGCTATTAGTTCTCGAGAAAAATGCTGCTGGTAAAAATTTTCAAGAACCGTCGCATTTTCTTCAGCCGTGGCCGCCTCAAGCATCGTCTCCACTAACTTTCGGCATTCATCTGCGCGCAACCCGTTAAGCACTGCTTTCACCTCAGGAATAAACCCGGAACTCATGCTGAGCTCATCAAACCCAAGGCCAACAAACACCGGAGTAAGCCTTGACTCGCCAGCCAGCTCGCCGCACAGTCCAACCCACCGGCCATTCTCATGTGCCCGGTCAATGGCATACTTCAGAAGCCGCAGCAGCGCCGGGTTAAGCGGCTGGTTCAAATACTTAACCCTTGGATTCCCCCGGTCAGCCGCAAAGAAATACTGCACCAAGTCATTAGAACCGACGCTGAAAAAATCAACTTCCGGCGCAAATTTATCAGTCAACATAGCCACCGATGGAATCTCCAGCATTATGCCCATTTCAATTTCGCGGTTAAACGGCTGGCCTTCTTTCTCCAGCTCGTCGGCAAATTTTTTCACCTGCTCCTTAAGCCATCTCACCTCTTCCACCAGGGCGACCATCGGGAACATCAGCTTCAACCGGCCATAGGCCGCCGCCCGCAGCACTGCCCGCACCTGGCTTCTAAAAAGCTCGTAATATTCCTGGTAAATCCTTATCCCGCGATACCCTAAAAACGGATTGGGCTCCTGCGGCAGCTTAACCGATGGTATGGGCTTATCGCCGCCGATGTCAAAAGTCCTGATGATTATTGGGCGGCCCTCGGCTTCCTCTGCCACCCGTTTATAAAGAACATATTGTTCCTCTTCTGTCGGCAGCACATTTTTTCCGTAAAGAAGAAGCTCAGTCCGAAAAATTCCGACCCCTTCAGCTCCATCTTCCCAGGCTCGCTTGAGCTCTTCCGGATGGCCGATGTTGGCCGCAATTTCCAC
>PNJE01000043.1 GCA_002877915.1 Candidatus Aminicenantota bacterium | reverse complement strand
CCAGCTGTTAGAACGTTCCCCAGTCCAGTCAGCTAACTAAGGCTTAAAATGGAGAAATTACGATGGCCAAATTGCGAACAAATCTTGACATGGCCAATTTTTATGGGCTATTAGGGAAAATTTGCTTATAAAAAATATTTGATTGAAGTAAATCTGGCGAATGAATAAAATTATTTTAAGCGAAAAGCATTATGAGTATAATTTTGAACGGATACCAGATAGCCACAAAAAGGGATTTGTTTTCCGGGTCTAAGGTTCGTGATGACAAAAAATTTAAGAATGGCGAAATTAGTGGACTTCAGGCGAAGGAAAAAATTTAATGGTTTGGATAATTTAGAAAGGAGGCCACATGTTTTCTAATTGGCGCCGACAGGCTGAATTTAAAAGGTTTTGGCTTTTTGGACTAATTATTCTTTTGATATCTTTTTTACCCATTTTAGGACAGTCCCAGCAATCTGAAACCAAGAAACTAGCCGTTTTTTCTGAAAAAATTCCCTTGACCGCTAAAGATTTGGAGCAATTCTCCTGGAGGAATATTGGTCCGTGGGCCTTTTCTGGGCGAATAACCAATTTTGCTGTTCCTCCAGGACAGAGCCAGGCTTATTATGTTTTAACTGCTACTGGCGGCCTGTGGAAAACAGTTGACGGCGGAATACATTTTGATCCAATCTTTGAAAAATATGGCAATCAGAGTATGGGTTATTTGGCTATTGCTCCATCTGACGCTAATATCCTTTATTTAGGAACAGGCGAACCGATTCACAGTAGGGCAGCTTATCATGGAAATGGGCTGTGGAAATCAACTGATGCCGGGAAGACCTGGATTCATCTTGGGCTCGACAAAAGCTTCTATATACCCAAAATCGAAGTTGATTCCAAAAATCCAGATATTGTTTATGTCGCCTGTGAAGGCAAACTCTATGATGATCAGGCTCGAGATGATGACCGGGGTCTTTATAAATCGACAGACGGTGGCAAAACTTGGACTCGAATTCTCGACCTTAAGGATAGAGTAGTAGGCGATTTTGTCATTGATCCCAGAAATTCCGATGTTATTATTGCTGCTTCTTACAAGGTTTATCGCCGAACCTGGACTTTCCTCGATAGACAGGAAGGCAATTACCTCTGGAAGTCAACTGATGGAGGAAAAACCTGGAATAAATTAACCAATGGCCTACCCGACCTCGGAAAGCTAAAAACCGGAAGAAATGCCTTGGCTATCTATCCGAAAAATCCAAATATTGTCTATTTGAGAATGGATGAAGAAGTAAACCTCGGTTTGAGTGAAAAGGAAGGGGCGGCTTTTTATAATCGCCGTAACTTGTTTCGAGATAATTTTTATTTTAATAAGTTAAAGGATTACAAAA
>PNJE01000133.1 GCA_002877915.1 Candidatus Aminicenantota bacterium | reverse complement strand
GAAGCCATTTTAAATTCGCTATTCAAGGCTACGAGGATTGAAGGAAAGGATGGCCACGTGGCTGAGCCTCTTCCTTTAGAAAGCTTAAAATCAACTCTTGAGAAATTAAAAAATGTCAGCCAATAAAATTAGATCCAAAAGTTTAACCAAAAAGTTAAACTGGCCTGCTACGATTGGTATCCTGGGTGGAATGGGGCCAGAAGCAACCGCCAGGTTTTTTGAATTAATTATAAAAAATACAGAAGCTTTTAAGGACCAGGAGCACCTTAAGATTATAGTCTTAAGTTATCCCCAAATACCTGACCGAACAGAGGCTATTCTTCGTAAAGCGGAAAATCCGCTTCCTTATCTCCTTGAAGGCCATAAGCTTCTGGAAAAAGCTGGGGCCAGGCTAATAGTCATTCCCTGTATGACCGCTCATTATTTCCTGCCCTGGTTAAAGAAAAAGAGCCAGGCTAAATTTATCAGCCTAATTGAGGAAACCGCCGGCTGGACAAAATCATCTTTAACCAGAATAAAAAAGGTCGGCTTGCTGGCTACCGAAGGTACCATTTCCACCGGGCTTTTCCAGAAAGCTTTTAAAACCAAAAACATTCAAGTATTGATCCCTTCCCTTAGTGGACAGAAAAAAATCATGGAAGCAGTTTATGGTAAAAAGGGAATAAAAGCTGGTTTTATCAAAGGTCAACCCCGCCGGCTGCTGCTGAGTGTGGCTGAGGAATTATTGGAGAAAGGAGCGGAAGCAATTATCGCCGGGTGCACCGAAATTCCCCTCGCTCTGAACCAGAAAGACCTTCCAGTGCCCCTGATTGACCCGATGGTTATTGGAGCCAGAGCAATTATTATAAAAGCTGGCGGAAATCTCCGAGAGACACCTTATTGTTCTTGACAAACTATTGATAATCAAGTATAAAATCAATGACTTTCCAGATGTAAGGAGGTGAAATTAGTGGCTTTCGTTGTAGTTGAAGAAGGAGAAAGCTTAGAATCAGCCCTGAGAAGATTTAAGAGAAGAGTTCAACAGGAAGCGATTATCAAAGAAATTAAGAAGCATTCTGTTTATCTCAAACCAGGAGAGCGGCGCCGCTTAAAAGAAGCCCAGGCCAGGAAAAGAATGCGCCGCAGGATGAAAAGAGAACGCGATTTCGAATATTGAACCTTAACTGAAGGAAAGTCTCCCTTTATCCGATTTAATCAATAATACGAAAGAGTCAACGGGGTTGAATCATTTAAAAAAGCCAGATTGGCTTAAAGTCAAGTTGCCTTCCCACGAGAACTACTTTCAGGTAGCCGAACTTCTGAAGGCTGGGGGACTTCATACTATCTGCCAGAGTGCTCATTGCCCGAATATTGGTGAATGCTGGGAAAGGAAGACCGCGACCTTTTTAATTCTGGGGGATATATGCACAAGAAATTGCGCTTTTTGCGCGGTAAATAAAGGCAAGCCCCAACCAGTTAATGATCAAGAACCGGAAGCGGTGCTTCAGGCGGTTAGAAAAATGGAGCTTCGTTATGTGGTTATAACTTCAGTCACCAGGGATGACCTGCCTGACGGAGGAGCCAGTATCTTTGCCCGAACGATTAAGATAATCAAAGAAAATCTTCCCGATACCAAGGTGGAGGTGCTTATTCCTGATTTCCAGGGAAAGGAAGGACCATTGCAAACCGTTTTGGAAGCTGGGCCTGATGTCCTTAACCATAACCTGGAAACAACTTTGAGCCTCTATCCAAAAATAAACCGACCAGCAGCGAACTATTATCGGTCTCTCCAGGTGTTAAATAGAGCCAGTCAATTGGGAGCCATAACCAAATCTGGATTAATGGTCGGACTGGGAGAAACAGAAGTAGATTTAAAGCAAGCCCTAATTGATCTCCGGGAAAATGGATGTCAGCTGCTGACTATCGGGCAATATCTTCAACCTTCCCCCCACCATGCGCCGGTCGCCCGGTATTATCATCCGGAAGAATTTATTAGATTGCGCCAGCTTGCTCTGGAGCTTGGCTTCAAGGAAGTCGTGTCCGGGCCCTTGGTCCGCAGTTCTTATTTCGCTGACCAGCTTTTCAAATCCATCCGGAGTAATAATTAATGCGCTACCTGGTTTTTTCCGATATTCACGGCAACCTGGAAGCCCTGGAAGCAGTCCTCCAAGAAGTTAAAAAAAAGAAAATTGATTATTATCTCTTCCTGGGAGATTTAGTGGGCTATGGAGCTTCACCCAATGAAGTAATTCAGAAAATCCTATCGCTGAAACATCTCTTTATAGTCAGAGGCAACCATGATAAGGCAGCTTGCGGCCTGGATTCCATCCAGACTTTTAATCCGATTGCTGCGGCTGGAATTGAATGGACCAGAACAGCTTTAAATAAAAAATATATCAAATATCTTTCAACTCTGCCGAAAAGTCCATTGACCGTCCATCAAAAACTGACTATCTGCCACGGCGCTCCTTTCGACGAAGATTATTATATTTTCGGAGAATTCGATGCCGCTGAAGCCCTGGGTTAT
Organism: Candidatus Aminicenantota bacterium; assembly: GCA_002877915.1. Lineage (GTDB taxonomy): Bacteria > Acidobacteriota > Aminicenantia > Aminicenantales > Saccharicenantaceae > Saccharicenans. The sequence continues at coordinate 10,005 of PNJE01000133.1, read as the reverse complement.
TTTGAAACGCCTCTATGCTTTTTTGGCCATACTCACTTTCCTTTCGTTTATGTAGAAAAAGAAGAAACAGTCGAAGGCACCTTTATTCAAGAAAACCCCTTTGAAATCAGAATAGAAAAAGGAGCCCGGTATCTAATTAATCCCGGTTCCGTTGGCCAGCCAAGGGACCGAGATCCTCGAGCCGCTTATGCCATTTACGATGATAGAACCCAGAGGATTAAATTTTACCGGGTAGAATATGACATTGAATCAGCCCGGAAAAAGATACTGGAGTCCGGACTACCTTCCGCCCTGGCTGAAAGGCTTTCCTTAGGAATTTAAGTTCTTCTAATTTTTTATAATGCTACTTCAAGTTTATAATGCTACTTCAAGAATCAAGAAAACAGATCACGATTTAATTTTAAGCAAAACATAGCTAAACCGACTTTCTTGTGAACAAAAATGAGAGTTAATGAGGGCCCAGCCGCAACACTTGAGTTTAGCCAGTTTATTATTAATTAAGCCCGCTGCAGGAATATCAATAAGATACAAAAACTTTCGTCTAAGACCCACTCTGTAAATTTTCATCGGTTGGCCTTTTATTAGCTCTATGGTAATAAAAATTCTCCGAATTTACCCATTAAATCGCGGAAAAGCCGATCATATAGAATATCTTGGGGGCTTGATTTTCCCTCTCCCTGGAAAAATGGGGAAAATATATGGCTGATGAGCCAATTTATGTGGTCAGGGCATAAAGAAAAAAAAGAAAAATCTAGGATGTCCCGATTTTTACCGATTTTTATGCAAGGCGAGGATTAGCATAACAATAAAGACAGGCCCCAGGGCAAGATTGGGCATAACTTCCAATATCAATAGATTCGGTGCAAAGACAGTCCTTTCTCTGGCTTTTATCCTTGATTGGAGAAGCCAATTCGTGTTCTGGGTGAATCCTCGACAGGAGCTGACCATCAATGCAAGCTGAGGGGCTTATTCCGGGAAGAGCAGCAATTTCCGCTTGGCTGCAACACCAGAGCCTCAGGTGGAAAGCTCTGGCTATCTCGGCCAGTTCGGAAGCTATTTTCTTTTTTTCTTCCAAAGGAGGATCGTAAAATTTGAGTTTAGCCTTTTCTGCTCTCTTAACTGCTTTTCTATACCATTGAGTGAAACTGAACCTCACCGTCTCAATTCCAAGGCTGGAAATTCTCTGGGCCAGAGTCGGGAAAAAAGTCCAGTTACTTTTAACCTGCTCGTTCTCGTACCAGAAGATAATCGGGTCAAAGCGAACTGATATACGCTCGGCTTGTCCGGCTACCTCCAGCAGTTCGGGAAGCTGATTGAGGGCTTTTTCAGGTGAGGGAGCAAATCTTTCGAGAAACGTTCCGCCTAAGCCGGTAATGGTGAAGTGAAAATAAACCTGGGCATATTTTTTAATTAAATTCCGAAGTTCAAACCGGTTACTTAATAACGGCTCAAAATTCTTGGACCAAAGAACCAGCGTATGAACTTCATCTGGGCTCAGGTTGACTTTTCGCTTTATTTTTTTACCGGGTAATAAGACCACGGCTTCTTCTGCTGTTAAGACCTCGGCCAGCCATTGAGGATAAAAGGCTACTAAATCGGTCCGCCGCGAAGCACTGATGACTTTTTTCATTTTTTAATAAGGAACCTTGAACCGGATGAGCTTAATAAATTAATTTTTCTTAGATTATAAGGGAAAACAGTCATTCTTTAAACATAGACTATAAATACTCAGAAAATACTCGAAATGCTCGCTACCTAATTCGACTTTATTATTCGACCCGCGCCTTTAAAAATTAAATTGGCCTATTACTGAAGCCTATGGATTAAACAAACTTTTTCCACTGATGAACCAGCTTTTCGCCTATTTATCCTTCCGAGTTTTCTTCTTCCTCCTCTTCCCGGAAAAGTCGGTCCCCCAAAGTTTCCCCCAGGAAAAAATAGAAAAGGAAAAAATAAACCGAAGTTAAAATCACCAAGAAAATCAGGAGGCTGGAAGAAGCTACGTCCAGCAGCTTGAATATGGTAGCCTCCATTGACTTGGCAACCAACCAGGTAGAAAGCAACCAGAACATTATTATGAAAAGAAGATCAAAAATCTTGGCTTTGATGAAATTTTTAAACCCGAGAGGAGGAAGAGTTTTTTCTACTCCCTCAGTCTCCCCTTGGCTGACAGTATCTGCCATTGAAAGAGTATCTGTATTCTTAGTCAATATAAATTTTCCCGGCGCTTCCTCCTCTATAGCTTCTTCCTCAGTTATTTCTTCTGTCTTCAAGCTCTCTTCCCCCATGAATTCTTCTTCCTTTTCCAGTTCCAGCTGGCTTCTGGTGATTCTTTCTGGAAATCCTATCGTCGGCTCTGAAGAAATTTCTTCTTCCCATTCTTCACCCGTTTCTACCTCAGAAGTTTCCAGCTTTTCTTCCTCGCCAGCTTCTTCCATCGTTTTAATTAGTTCGGTAGAACCAGTCTTTAGCTCAGCGGTGGGAGCTTCTTTTAACCAGGAAGGAGCTCCGGTTTTGTCTTCATCCTTAGCTAACTGGCTCAGCTTTTCCTCAATTCTTTCTTTTTCTTTTTCTTCCAGTATTTTTAAGAAATCTTCTACCTGCCTTTTCCCAACTTCTACCGTCGGTCCAATTTGATCCAGCTCCTCGGTTTTAAAAGTCATTGGAATCGTTTCTTCCGAATCAGAAGCTTGATTTCCAGGAGTTACCCTAATTTCCTTGTTGGGCATTTCTGAGGTCTCTTCTTTTGCCCCTTCAGATTCAGATACGAGTTCCTGAACTAATTGAGTTACCAGGCCAGGCTTTTCTTCTTTTTCCTTAGCCTTGGCTTCTTTCTCGCTTTTTATTTCCTCGGCTTTTAATTCGTCTACAATTTGAGTCACCAGACCAGGCTTTTTATTTTTAAGCTTTTCTGTCTGAAACTCAGCCAGGTGATTAGCCTTTTTTCCACGCTCGTTTCTACCAGCTCCAAGAGACTCCTCTCCTTTTCCCTCGGTTTTTTCTTCAGGAAAAGGCAGGACCTCTTCTATGGAAAAACCAGTTTCTTCTAAGGCCGCTTTATTATTTTTAGACTTAGTAGCGATATCCTGAATTTCTGATTCAGGTTCTGGCATTTCTTCTTCCACCAGAATTACCTTCTCCTCCTGCTCATCTTCGGCCAAGATATCGTCTTCTTCAGAAATTTCTTCTATCTCTTCCTCACCAGATTGGGTGAAATCTTCTTTTTCCTCAATATCTTTTTCTTCTAAAATTTCATGAGTTTCTTCTTTTTCAGTTGGCATATGTTCAGATTTATTTTGATCATCCTCAATTATTTTATCACCGGGAATTTCTTCTTCCAGGTCTTCATCCTCTGGAAAAAGAAGCTGCGTCCCGCAGTTTTTACAATACTGGTCCTCATCACTGATTAATGCCCGGCAATAGGGGCAACGTTTGATACCCATAATATTCTGACCATCTTATTTATAAGGCTAAAAAAACTATCTGTCAATTATTTTTTTATTTGCCTTTTTCCAGGCAGCCCGATTTGATTGGCTCCATGGAAATAGTTTTCCCAGGTTAGCCAAGACTAAAAAGTCAAAAGCTATAAAGTCCAAAAATAGACTTGACGGAAGCCGTATTTCGTCAGAACTAATTTCTGAGCAGGCTTTTTCTTATTGACAGCCGACTGATTTTAAATAAAATTAATTTGTAATTTGTGGGCGATTAACTCAGGGGCAGAGTGCTACCTTCACACGGTAGAAGTCAGAGGTTCAAATCCTCTATCGCCCACCAGTTTTATAAGCTAATTCATTTTTATTACAATTTTATTTAATTATTATGGGATTTTTTATGAGAATTTGATAATAAATCCAAGAGAGCAAGCCAGAAAATAAATATCGAGGGTGGCTAATAATGATTTGGTCTCAGCAATCTAAATTCTTCATCAAAGCCAAGAAGAAGGAAAATATTTTTAAAATCAAAAATAAAAATTTTACCAAATCCAATATTTTGAATTTATATTCAAAATTCTGAATAAAAACGGGCTAATAATTTGACTATCTTATTGATAATAAATAAATAATAATTACAGGAAAATTGGCACGGGATTTGCAAAAGATTAATTCTAGTTAAAAGAATTATCAACTTAAAATTTTAAATAAAATTTTTTTAAACAGGAGGTGAGAGCAAAGAGTTAAAAAGTTTTAATTTTGGTCTAAGGGCGGGATGGTCTTATCCATCCCAGGGTGAAGGGTTTAAGATCATTCGAAAGGAGAATTAATTCGAATGAAAGGTAAAATAATCGTTCTCGCTTTAATTTTTATGCTTCTGGCTGGCGGAACAGCCTTCGCTCAGATCATGCCCGAAGGAAAAATTACTGGTAAGGTCGTCGATGATCAAGGTAATCCTCTTCCGGGTGTGACTGTAGAAGCAACCAGCCCGAAGCTCGTCGGTAAAGCCGCTACGGTGACTGATGCTACTGGGACCTTCAGATTGATGGCTCTTCCTTCCGGTACCTATGAAATAACCTTCTCTCTGCAGGGTTTCAAGACGTTAATCAGAAAGGATATCGTTCTTCAGTTGTCCCAGACCTTGGTCCTGAATGTTACCATGGAGCCAGCGGCCATCGAAGAACAGGTCACCGTTGTTGGCCAGAGCCCATTAATTGACGTCAAAAGCACGGTTAAGGGCCAAGTTATGACTAAGGAAACCTTTATGGCTTTGCCCCGCGGCCGTTCTTTTGATTCATTAATCAGCACTATCCCCGGCGTCCAGACTGAAGGGATTACTGGCGGTTTATCAGTTGATGGAGCTACCGGTACAGAAAATATGTGGTATGTTGATGGTGCTGACGTTACCAATATCCACATCGGGACCAGAGCTCAGAACGTTGTTCTCGAACTGGTTGATGAAGTGAAGGTTACTGCTTCCGGCGGTTCTATGGGTGGTGTGGTCAATGTCATTACCCGTTCTGGCGGCAACTCTTTTCACGGCGATGTTATGGCCTATTATGAAAATAACAAGCTGTGGATGAGGGGCAAAGAGAGGGATTATTTACGGGAAAACCCCTATACCTATGACCTGTTTGAATATGTAAATAATGATGATCTTTATTTCAACGGTGGGCATAGCCGCGATAATTATTATCGGGCCGAGGGCATTTTCAGCCTGGGCGGGTACATAATAAAAGACAGGTTGTGGTTCTTCGGTTCACTTGACCCCGTCTATTATCAGACCATCGCCCTAAGAGATTTTAACCATCGGCAGGGCCCGTGGTACCAATTCGTCAACAAAAATCATGAATATAATGGTTCCTTCAAACTAACTGCCGCTCCTATAACCGGATTAAGAGTTTCAGCCAGCTATGTAAATAATTTCTATAGCTATCGTGGTAATATCCCCGATATAAACGGAATCAGCAGCCCAAACCTCGAATGGTATAAATATGGCTATAGCTTTCCCAATTGGACCGCAGCTTATACCGTAGACTATTCCGCCAAGAACAATTTGCTCATAAGCTTGAGAGGCGGCTGGCACACCCAGAACCAGAATAAACCAGGCGTTAAGGCTCCAGATCATTCTATGTACTATTTTTCAGTTGGAAATATAAATGCGGGATATTCTAATGATCCATTTTATGTAGATCATCCCGAGCTTTTACACAACACCGGCTGGTACAACTATACAACCGCCTGGGATTATAAGCAAAGGCTTTATGAAAAGATAAGCAATAACCTCGATGTCACTTATTATACTAACTTCTTTGGTGAGCATGCCATTAAGGGCGGAGTGCAGTGGATTTACCTCCATGAAAATGTTAATCAGACCATTCCCCATCCGTTAGTAAACCTCTACTTTGGCCGCACATTTACTGGTCTTGGCTTTCCGGTTGGAAAGGGTGCTCCTCAAACATTACCCGATGGTTCCCCCAATCCCTACTATGGTCCTTACGGCTATTACATGGTTAGGAGCTCTTTCACTTCAATTTACGGCTATTATTGGAATATCCACTCCAATAACTGGGCTCTTTATCTCCAGGATTCTTGGACTATCTCCAACCGGTTAACCATCAACTACGGGCTCAGAACAGAATCTGAATATATCCCCTCTTTCGCTACCACCGACCCCAACCTGGCTAAAGTTAAGCCGATCAAGTTCGGTTTCGGTGATAAGCTCGCTCCTCGCGTTGGCGCTATTTACGATGTTTTCGGCGATTCCAGCTTGAAGGTTTTTGCCAGCTTCGGCATTTACTACGATGTTATGAAGCTATATATGGCTGAAGGTGCTTTTGGCGGTTTCAAGTGGATATCTGATTATTATGCCCTACAAGATCCAGACTGGACCAAGATTGCAGCCAGTGGGCTTATTAATGATGCTGCCAGCCAAAAAAATAACAACACATATGCCGGAAGCATCAACTACCGACAAGTTTCTTTCGATACTGTTGACCCCAAGCTTAAGCCTGTAGCTCAGAGAGAAATCTCTTTTGGGGTTGAGAAAAAGCTGATGGAAAATCTCTCTCTGTCAGTCCGCTTAGTTCAGAAACACCTGATTAGAACAATTGAAGATGTGGGGGTCTACGTGAGAGATCCCAATACTGGGATGAATTATGAAGAATATTATATCTGCAATCCAGGTTATGGCTGGTCTCTTCCAGAATCACAGGGCGGTAAATTTGCCGACACAGTTACTGATCCTAATACTGGCATTACCTACAAATACTGGCCAGAACCCAAAGCCAAGAGAGAATACTATGGTATGAATATCTCCTTAGAAAAAAGATTTAGCAACAACTGGCAGGGCGGAATTAACTATACCCTCAGCCGGGTTGAAGGAAACTACGGCGGTTTGAGCTCTCCAGACGAGAGCGGTCGTAATTCACCCAACGTTGAAAGATACTGGGATTACTGGTTTATGGAATATAAAATTGATGGAACCGTCCTTAGCGGACCTCTTCCCCAGGACAGAACTCACTATATTAAAGCTTATGGCTCCTATGCTTTCCCCTTTGGCCTGACCGTTGGTATTACTGCTTATGCCAGAAGCGGTTATCCCAAGAGCAGCTGGCTTAATATCAACAACACCTATATGTATCCCTATGGCTACGGCGACCTCGGTCATATGCCTTGGAATGCCTGGGCCGATCTCTTTGCTGAGTATACCCTGCACTTTGGCGGTAAATATTCAGCTGCTATTAACGTCCAGATAAACAATGTGACTAATACCAAGTCGATCACCTGGATAAATACTACCTTGAACAGGGTCTCTATCTTTGCTGAAGATTGGGAATTCCTTAATGGAACCCTGAAACAGGACCTCAATAATAGAATTGCCAATAGTGATTCTCCCTATCCACCAAACCCAGCCTTTGGCAAGTGGACAACAAGATTCTCCAGTTATTCCATGAGGCTTGGATTCCGTTTCTCCTTCTAAGTAGTTCCTCAAGTTGAATTCAAGCCCGCTCTCCTCGAAAGAGGAGGGCGGGCTTTTTATTTTTCTTCCCTTAAAGAAAGTAACTTCATATTTAATTTATTAATCTTATAAATCTCATAGCTTAGCGAACTTTTGTGATTAAAGGCCTTAAAATTACCAATCATAAAAATGAAAGCAACCAAATAAAGCACTCAGCAGAAAAGATAGATTTAAAGAAAGATTTTGATTAATTATCAAGAAGGTAAGCAGTGTGATATTTGATTTTTTGCCAAGTTTTCTTACTCTCCATTTATTAGCCGTTAATAAGACTAATTTATTCTATCGATTTACTACCCTATGTTTTCTCTAATTCTTAATTGGCTTCTTTATTGGTCTAACCTAAATTTTTAATATTAATTTAAAAGGACCTAAAAATTACTTTAAGGTAAACAAATCATAATAAAATAGAAATTTTAGATCCGACCAAAACACCTGCCCAAGTAAATAATTTGGCTGCCAATTTTCTATTATAAAAAAGGATTTTTAGACAAAAAATCGATTTATTTAAATTAAAAGAGCCTTTTATCAGCCTATTGATAGAAATTTAGCCACACCCATCATCCTGATAACTGAGAAGTTTTTTATCCCAAAACTTATCTTAGCAGAAATCCAAGTTCTCACTCAATTTTAATTTGTCTCTCCCGTTTCTTTCTCTAATTTATTCAGTTCCGCTCGGGCTTGGGCAATGCTTCGAGGGTTATCGCCTTCAGAATTTTCCAGATAAATGCGGAAATACTTGATCGCATTTTTCGGATCGCCACTCTTTTCATAAGCTACGGCCAGATTAAAATAGCCAGCGGCCGTCGGTTTAATGGCCACCGCCTGGCGCAAGTAAAAAATGGCTTGGCTATAATCTCCTAAATAAGAATAGGCAATTCCGGCATATTGATAAAAAGCTTGCTCCTCTGGAAAATCGTCTATCAGCTTTTTATAAATCTCTACCGCTTCGGCCAGTTGACCACTTGAAGCCAGATTGCCAGCATAGCTCATCCTCAAAAATTTGCTTTCTGGCTCGATAGTTAGGGCTCTCTGATAATATTGGCGAGCTTCTTCTTTTTGCCCACGGCTATCTAATATCCCGGCGCAAACCGTCAAGGCATCGACATTTTTGGGGTTTATTTCCAGCACTTTGGTCATAGTCTCAAAAGATTCATTTATTCGACCGCTGATAAGATAAGTATGCCCTAAGCGGACCATCAATATTTCCGAATCAGGAATCCTGACCAATCCTCTTTTCAAGGTTTCAATGGCCGCCTCCAATTTCTTCTGCCGAGCTTGAGCTATGGCCAAGCTAACATAACTGGAGGGAGAATCGGGGATTTCTTCTAAAATTTTAGAGTAAATCTCTTCCGCTTGAGCATAATTTTCCTCGTATTCATACATCTGGGCTTGCTGAATCATTCGCAGTAAATCGATTTTGTCCTTGGGATCAGGATAATTAGAACCCGGTCGGGCGGGAGCAAAATTCAAGTATCCAAGCGAACGAAGCCTTTCTAAATCCTCAGCGGTAGCTTTAGAGGAACCAGAACCAGCGATTTTATTTTCAGCCAGCAGAAACTGCTGAAGCTTATTTTTCATTTCCTCAGCTTTTTCTGGAGAATAGCTAAAAAGATTTTTGTTTTCTTCCGGGTCAGACTGAAGATCATATAGTTCCGGCCGGGGGGCCTGGATAAATTTCCAGCGGCCGGAAACCAAAGCCACTAACTCTGACCAACCAAAGTTTTCCCGCGGGAAAAAAGTTTCCATCAAGCAATCCCGGTCTCTTTTCTCTTTGAGCTCGAAAACGGGAAGAAGACTTTTACCCTGCATTTTTTTCGTTTCTTCCCCCAGGCCGGCCAGCTCCAGTATAGTCGGAGCAATATCCATTAGGCGAACGGCTTCTTTTATCACCCTGGGGTGACTGAATATTTTTTTATTCCAGAAAATTAGGGGCACCCGAACCGTTTCTTCATAGAGAAAAATCCCATGCCCTCTTTCAATTTTTCCCCCCAGGCCCTCACCATGATCACCGGCCACTATAACGATGGTCTTATCGAGAATACCTTTTTCCTTCAGAGCTTCAAGAATTTTGCCTACATAAACATCCACGTAAGCAATTTCGCCATCATAAGGATTATCTCGGAACTCTTCTTTAAAAGGAGAGGGGGGATCATATGGAAGATGCGGGTCATAATAATGCACCCAACAGAAAAATTTGCTCTGCCAGTTGTTTTCCAACCACTTGGCAAAGCGGCTGAAGGTCTCTTCTGCCCGGCGCTCAGCATTCATTGTTTTAAATGGAAGCTGCGGTTGGAAGTTATCATCATAAACCTCAAAGCCCCGGTCGAGTCCAAACCTTGAGTCCACCGAAAAGGAAGAAACGAAAGCCGCCGTTTTATAGCCCTGAGCTTTTAAAGATTCAGTAATGGTTCTTACCTCAGGTGATAAATAATGGCCGTTATTTCTGACGCCATGGGAAGCTGGTTCCAGACCAGTCAAAATTGAGGTGTGCGAGGGCAACGTAAGAGGAGCCTGACAGTAGCTCTTATTCATTCGCAGACCCTCCGCCGCCAG
>PNJE01000114.1 GCA_002877915.1 Candidatus Aminicenantota bacterium | reverse complement strand
TTGATTTTCCCACCCTTCCTGGGAAAATAGGAAAAATCTAGGGTGTCCCGATTTTTACGATTTTTAAGAATATTGACTTGAGGTGAAGGGTCGTATAAAATTCACATACCCGGCGGCGTAGCTCAGTTGGTCAGAGCATGCGGCTCATATCCGCAGTGTCGGGGGTTCAAATCCCTCCGCCGCCATTTATTTAATGACTCAAAAGATATTTCAGAAATTCAAGCGTTTCATCGAGAAGCAACGCCTATTTTCACCTAATTCTCGCCTGTTAGTGGCTGTCTCTGGGGGACAGGATTCAGTAGCGCTGGTGCACCTTCTGCTTGAGCTTCAGAAGGAATGGCCGGAGCTCGAGATAGCGCTCGCCCATTTTAACCATCATTTGAGGGTGAGCGCCAAGGCGGACGAAAAGTTTGTGCGGAGGCTGGCCCATGAACTGGGGCTAAAAATTTTTGTCGGGCAAGGGAGAGTTAGAGAGTTTGCCCATCGGAATCAGTTGAATGTCGAACAAGCCGGACGTCTCAAGCGCTACGAATTCCTGGAAAAGACAGCTGAAAGGTGGAGTGCGGATTTTATTCTGACCGCTCATACGATGACTGACCAGGCTGAGACTGTCCTCATGAAGATTTTCCGAGGCACAGGAATTGAAGGGCTCCAGGGGATAAGGCTGAGAAAAGGGAAGGTTGTCCGGCCGCTTCTCGGTATGAAAAGAGGCGAAATCGAAGAATATTTAAGGGCAAAGGGAATCGCCTACCGCATTGATGAAACCAACCTGGATACTGAGCTGCTGAGAAATAAAATCAGGCTCGAGCTAATTCCTCAGCTCGAGAGAGAGTATGACCCGGAATTAGTAAGCCATCTAGCGCAGCTCGCTCTTATCGCCCAGGCGGAAAATGAGGCGCTGGAAGAGCTGGTCGAAGGCCTTTGGCCCCTGGTTACCAGAAATGCGGGACACCATACTCGTTTACCTAATTTTCAGAAGAAATCGGCCAATAAAAAAGATGCGGAAAAAGCGGTACCCTCTGATGCTAATTTCCTATTTTTTAAAGATAACGGCCATGAGGCGCAGGCGGAAAATGAAGAACGGGAGAATGAAATAGAAACACCTGAGGATGAAATTGTTGAGAGTTCTACCTCCCCACAAAAGCCTGACTCTTCCAGAAAACGGGATAAAATAAAAAATCCAGTTGTTCTGGCTCCTGAGCTCGAGCTTAACCTCAAGGCTCTTGAAGAATTGCCTGTGGCTGTTGCCCGGCGCCTGGTGAGAAAGTTTTTGCATGTGACGCTCGGATTGTCCTCGCCAAGTTTTGATCAGACCGAGGCGGCACTTCATCAGCAAGAAGGGCAAGCGTTCAGTTGGGGAAAAGATAAAGTCCTGGTAAATGAAGGCGGCTGGTTGAAGCGAATAAGAACCGGTCCCGAGCGAGGGGAATTTTCCTTGGTTTGGGACGGGCAGAAAGAACTTTATCTTGGTGAGGACCTGGTTTTCAGTGGAAGATTTACCTCTGCAGAAAATATCGGCCAGCTTGATTTTGATGATGAAAATAGATGCTACTTAGACGCAGAGAAGTTGACCTTCCCGCTCGAAGTGCGCAGCCGTAAGCCGGGGGATAAATACCGTCCGCTGGGAATGAGAGGCAAAAAGAAACTTAAGGATTTGTTGCGCGAAAGGAAAATTCCTCAGGAAGAACGTGATTTCTTGCCGGTCTTTATCTCAGGTGGGAAAATAGTATGGGTGCCAGGTCTGCCCGTTTCAGACGAGTTCAAAATAATTGGCAAGACAAGGAAGATCTTCTTGATTGAAAAAGCTTCTTTTTAGGCGGATCAGGGGGAGATATAAAGCTCGGTATAAAGCTCCAGAATGATATTTTTCAACTTTTAGCCAGGTGGAATTTTATCCTCATGGACAACTTCTTGAGCCAATGAGAGCCACAGAATCAATCCTAAAATTAAAATAATTGTTATATATGTAATATTTTCAGGTGAAAAATTTGGGAATCTTCATTGGGTTTCTTTTAATATTTCACTCATTTTAGCGAGAATTTTAATCGTTTGATCTGCTGGATTAATCAAAATTCAATAAAGCATCCAGCCTAGCAATGAAAGAGTAAAGTTAAAGCAAAAAAAATAGGAAAAATCTAGGGTGTCCCGATTTTTTGAAAGAGGCCGAGGTACCAGGTGATTATTAGACGGCCCCAGATTAAAGCCACGAAGGCAGAAGGCGCTATGAAGACTCCGAACGGCAGGGCAAACTGCCAATTCTTTTTTTTCACCTGCATCAGGATTAACCCAAAAAGCGAACCGACCACCGAAGCCAGTAAAAGGGTGAAAATGGTTCTGCCAATCCCGAGATAAGCCCCGACCATTAACATCATCATTACATCGCCCAGCCCCAGTCCTTCCTTTTTTCGCCACAGGAGATAAACGAAGTAAACCAGCAGCAGAAATCCTCCCCCCCGCCGCTCCTATCAGCGCCTGTTTCAGGTTGAAGTCATAGCGAAAAGGGGCATAAATCAGAGCCAGAATTAATACCGGCAAAGTAATGGTGCCCGGAATAATCTGGTGAAAATAATCAATGAAACCCAGGGCAATTAGGCTGCTTACAAACAGGCAATCGGCGAAAAATTCCAAATCTAAAAATCGGATATTATGGAAATAAATCACCAAAAAACAAATCGCCGTCAGGGTTTCAACCAACGGATAAATCGCCGATATCTTCTGCCCACAAAAGCGGCACTTTCCCCTGAGCAGCAAATACGACAGCACCGGAATATTGTCATACCATTTAATTCGGCGCCCACATTTTGGACAGCTCGAAGGAGGTTTAATCAGGCTCAGGTCCCGCGGCAGTCGATAAATCACCACATTCAAAAAGCTCCCCCAGACGAGCCCGATGATCACCACCAAAATTGTTCTCAGTGTTTCCACCATACCCTCTGTGGTTTCACTTCGCCTGTTTTTGGGTCATAAAGGTAGTCATGGCCATCCAGGTCCTTGGGCACTTCTTTGATAAAACCGGCCTGAACCAACTGGCCTAAGTTTCCGGGAAGCCTCTGATATCTTTCTTTAAATTTTTTAATCGCTTGATTCAAGGCTTCTGTATCGACCGCCGCTTTCACCTGGTAAAGATGATTATAAGCAATCTCTTTGATCCAGTCTTCCCTGGCTGTTTCGTAAACCTCTTTCCACATGGTCCAGGCTTCCTGGTAATTCATCGTTTTATAAGCCGCATTGGCATAGAGCCTTTTGACAATCGGTGGAGCGCCGGGAATTTCCATGGCCTTTTTGTAGTATTCTCGAGCCAGGTCATAATCTTTCAGGTTCATCTGAGCAATATGTCCAGCCTCGAATGGGAAAATCCACTGGCCGGGATTTTTCTCCAGCCCCATGTCCAGAATCTTGAAAGCTAACTGGGCATCGTGAGCCTCATAAACGGCAATTAGTGCCCCCACTTCATAGGGGTCAATATATTTCGGGTCCAGCTCAGAAATAATAGAGAATATGTGCTCAAGATATTTAAACCTGTCTGGGATATCATAAGTCCCATAATACTGGATGGCCCAGAGGTAGATGACATCAGCGGCCAATGAGGAATATCCAAAAGTGGCATATTTCAAGTACTTGCCGGACGGCAAATAAATTATGGATGAACCGGGAACTTTTTTCCGGGCCACTTTATCCGTCTGCACTTTTAGCCAGGAAAAAAGAAGCAGGGAAAAAATCAGAAAAAAAATGAGTAGGTTCCTCTCGTTAGTCAACTTTTTTTCTCCGCTGTTCTTTAAATTAACCACTGCTCTAAATGCCCTTATTTAGAATTCTCTTCCTTCGGCTTTATTTTTTCTTTATTTTTCCCTCAATTTTTTGCTTTGGTTCCAAAACGTTTTGAGCTAAACCTCCACTATATTACATTACCCGGTTTTATTTCGGGCTTCAGATAAAATCCCGGCGTCGGAAAATGAGCATCGACAGGATAAGCAGAAAGGCGGTGTAGACCAGGCCGTAGAAAAAGCTAATTCCGAGTAATTTAGTAGGAATTGGCAGATGATGAACCACTTCGGTCTTGAAATTAAAGTTTTCTAAGTCGGGCAAAACTATGTACAGCAATCGCAAAATCGCCCGGCCGGCCCCGCTCTTTACTTTCTTGATGAGCATCTCCAGGCTCCAGGATAGGTGGCCAATCAGATAAAAACCCAGGGAATAAAGCGAGGCCAGAATGGGCGTAGTAAAGGTGGAGAAAAGCAAAGCCACGGCGGTCATCAAGCATAATTCAAAAAATATGTAAAGAATAGCTAACAGGATGCTCCATTCTATGGTAAAGGTATGCAGGAAAAGAATTAACAGGAAAATAATTGCCATGAGCACCGTCATAATGAAAATCGTCAGCACCAACCCCAGAAATTTGCCGAGCAAGAACTCAACCCGATGAATGGGCTTAGCCAGCAAAGTGAAAATTGTTTTTTTGTCAATCTCCTTATAAACAAGACCGGTGCCCATCAGGATGGCCATCAGCATGCCAAAAAGCTGAATGGAAGCCAGCCCCACATCCTTGATAATTTTAACCCGGTCGCCCACCGTCAGAAGAGCCAGAAACCGGCTGAACAGCAGGCAAATGGCGGCGAAAAAAAACAGCAGATAAAGCACTCGATCTCTTTTGGCTTCTTTAAAGGTGTTCCGAGCAATGGCGGTGATTTTCATTGGTTCTTCACCATATTGACAAAAATATCTTCCAGGGTTTCAGTCCTGGGCATCAGGGAAATTATCTTTCCTTTTTTCTGCTGAACCAGGCTGATTACCTGGTCAATTTTGCTTTCTTCGTAGACTTTTAGCAGCACCCGATTGCCGCTGGTTGAAACGCTCTCACCTAAATGGTTAAATTCGGCCGCTGGCAGCCCAGCAATGGTTACCTCAGTGTAAAGTACCTTTTCAGAAATCAGATCGCCCAGATATCCTTGATTAATTATTTCTCCAGCCAGGATGATAGCCACTCGGTCGCAGATCATTTCGATGTCTTGAAGAATGTGGGAACTGAGGAAAACGGTCTTGCCTTCTTTTTTCAGGTTGACGATGATATCCCGGAATTCTTTCCGACCAATCGGATCGAGTCCGCCCATCGGCTCATCGAGAATTACCAGGGCGGGATCATTTAGCAAAGCCTGGGCCAGCCCGATTCTCTGCAGCATCCCACGGGAATATTTGCGAAGCTGGAGATCAGCCGCCCGTTCCATCCCGACCAATCTGAGCAAATAAGCTATTTTTTCTATCTTACTTTGGCCGTGAAGACCAAGGAGGTCGGCATAAAAGGTCAGAAATTCTCTTCCGGTAAGATAATCGTAAAAATAGGGATTTTCAGGAAGGAAGCCAACCCTCTGCCTGGCTTTCGGCTTTAGTGAATCTTCGCCGAATATGGTAATCCGACCGGCGTCCGGGAAAATCAAGTTCAGGATGCATTTGATGGTTGTGGTCTTACCAGCCCCATTGGGTCCAAGGTAGCCGAAGATTTCTCCTTCGTTGACGTAAAAAGAAACGCCCTTAAGAATCTGCTTTTTCTTCGGTATGAAACCGAAGCGGTAAGCTTTATAAACTTGCTCCAGCTCAAGTACCTTAGCCATCTTTTAATAACCTATACAAAAATAAAATGCGCCTGTCAACCGCTTATAACAGATTATAGAATGGTGACAAAACTTATCGCCACTGACGCTTTATTTTTTTCGATTTTCTTTTTCTCTGGAACAACCGTTTCAGCGACCGCCAATTCCTACTTCTTCAGGTTAGTTTCAAACAATTTAAATATCCGCCGATATTCGTCAACCCAGGAAGAAGTTGCCCGGAAGGAATGATTTTCCACCGGGTAAATAGCCACTTCCCAGTTCTGCTTTCCCAGCTCAATCAACCGCTGGACCAGCCTGACAGTATCCTGAAAATTGACATTGGTATCAACTATTCCATGGCAGATCAAGAGTGAACCTTTCAGCCCGTCAGCAAAATAGATTGGTGAACTCTGCTTATAGGCTTCGGGGTCCTTTTGGGGCAGATTTAAAATATCCACCGTATATCCTGGATGATAGTGAGCCCAGTCGGTCACCGGTCTCAGAGCGGCGCCAGCTTTGAATATTTCGGTCTTGAACATAGCCATCAAAGTTAGGAAACCTCCATAACTCCCTCCATAGCAACCGATAGCTGCCGGATTAACCTGATAATTCTCGACCAGGAACCGGGCTCCATCTACTACGTCATCAAGATCCTTCCCGCCCATGTGCCGGTAAATGCCCGTCCTGAAATCGCGACCGTAGCCGCTGCTGCCGCGGTAATCAACGTCCAGAACAAAATAGCCATTATCTCTTAACAAGTTATCAAACATATACTCGCGATCATAAGTACTCCAGCCCTTGTGGGCATCTTGTAGATAGCCAGCTCCGTGGATGAAAATAACCGCTGGATGATTCGGGTGAGGCTGGTCTGGCTTGAATAGCCGGGCGTAAATTTCAACTCCGTCACGGGCTTTAAAAGTGACGATTTCCGGGTCATACCAGGGATAGGCTCTGAATTCCTCGGTGGTTGATAGAGTAACTTGTTGCGGTTTAGCTTGAGCCTGAAGAGCCTGGAGGTAAAGTTCGGGTGGAACATTAGAATAGGAATGAATGATGGCTACCATTTTTTCATCGGGAGACAGGTAAAATTCATTCATCCCCGTGAGCCGGGTAAGCTGACTTTTCTTATGGCTGACAGGATCAAGGAGATAAAGTTGCCGCTCGCCCGGATGAACTTCATTGGATACTAAAAATATTTTCCGGCCATCGCTCGACAGGAAAGCTTCCGTCACTTCATATCGGCCTGAAGTTAAAGCCTGCTGCTCTTTTCCATCAATTGATAATTTATAAAGCTGGGCATAACCAGATTTTTCGGAAATGTAAGATACCTGCCGGCTATCGGGCCACCAGAAAATGTTGGTTAGGCCGAGAGGGCCGACCCAGGCCTCATCGTGCACATTTTCCAGGACAGTGGTTTTGCCGGTGGTTATATCCAGGAGCCAGAGCCAGGCGTCCTTGCGATCTTCTGATTCACCTGCCAGCAGGCATTTCTGACCGTCAGGGGACCACAACCATTGGTGGGGATTTACCTGGCGTTCGCCCTGTCCGTAGTCTACCCAGCAGACCTCACCAGTCTGGCTGTTCATAATTCCAAGCTTGTAGATTTCGGAATTTTCAGCCGCCTTGGGGTGGGAAGGAATGGTTTCGGTATAACCCGACCTGGTGACATAATTAGCCACCTCAGCAATTTTAGTTCCGGGAATTTCTTCGCTTAGAATGAAGAGCACATATTTTTCATCAGGAGAGGGCTCAGCCATTAAGACTCGTTGGTTTTCGGAAAGATAAAATGGCTTTCTCCGGGTGGCGCTCGGGCTCAAATTCGGGAACAAATCCTGGACCCGGCGGAATCCCGGCTGACCTTCAAATCCTATTCGGAAAATTTCCTTGAAAAGTTCCTTCTGCTGGTTTTCATACCACTTTTCGGTTTCAGTGGTCTTTTTGGGCTGTGGCTGTTCTTCTCGACGGAAGGAAGTTAATTGCTGTAATTGGCCATCGCTCAACCCGAGCAGATAGAGATTGTCCTTGGAAAGGAAATAAATCTTTTTCTGATCGAAGGTGAAATTGGCGCCGCTTTCCCGTTCGTCGGTGATGGTCAGTTGTTTGACTTTTCTGGTAGCCAAATCATAGAGGAATATATCACCGTTTTGGGTTATCAATAGTTTTTTCCGGCTCCTGTCCCACTGCCATTGTGAACCGAAGCGTCCAAAACCGAAGGCCCCTCGCCCTCGCAAAGAATTACCGGCGGGCGGATTATTTAAAATCTGTTCCCTGGAAATTTTAGTTGGCTTGAGGTCGCTCAAGCTAACAGCATAAATTTCGGCGTTTTTTTCTCCAGGTTTTTTCCATTGGAAATAAATCGTTTGACCGTCTATTGCCCAAGTTGGACTGGAAGGAGAGGTACCATAAAACTCGGGACCGGCCATGATTTTTTCTAAAACCAGCGCCGGACGGGATTTCTCTGCTGCCGGTTCTTGAGCCATAACTACCATCGAATTAAAAACGGCCACCAGGACCAGCAAGAGAAAGACTGGTTGTCTGAAAACCAAATTAGGCCTTGGACTTTTTAAAATCTTTGACTTCATATTATCTCCTTTTCCAATTTCATATTTTTAAGATTTTTTAGAAACGGCTGGATAAAAAACTGTTCTGGTCGGGAATTTCTTAAATTTTTTCTCATTATAACCTTCGTTTGGCTACATTTTAGTTAAAAATTATAGCTATTTTGGGGGTGAAATAAAAATGATTTCTGGCCGATAAAATCACCCTCAAATACCCCCATAAAGGTGATTGAGTAAGATTCTGGTCTATGAAAATCTATGCTCGCCTCGAATTGAGGCGTGGCCAAGGTTGCTGAGGAAAGGGAGGGGGAGGAAGATCCTTCTCCTCTTTCCTCCTCTTTTTTTTGTTCCTTTATCCTTTCCGCTTTCTTTCCAGTTTCTTTCCAGGAAAATAAATATAAAATCGCCGCTAAGGGGAATAATAGCTAAGGAAAAGGCAGCTTTCAGGTTGAATTCTCTAAATTAATTTTAAATTTGGATAGTTGATTGCTTACGGGCTAAGGCTAAAAATAATTTCAGGCTTTGGGATTGGCTCTGAAATCGGAGCTGATTGAAAAGATCGAGTATTTTTTTAGAGGTCATCTCTTGTATAATCTATAATCAGAGTGGAAAATTTTAAAGATTAGAAAAAAGAAGTAAAATTCAAAAGCTGAAAAGAAAGCGGGAGGATAAAATGACTGATTTTGGCGGCGCGTTAAAAAAATTATCCGAGCATCCAGATTATGCCCTGGCTGTTATTGGGGTTCCTTTTGACGAGAAATCCAGTTTCCTCCGGGGGGCGGCTTATGGGCCGGCGGCCATCCGGCGAGTTTCTACTGGCAAATGTTACAATCCAGATACTGAACTCGGGGTGGACCTGGCCGAAGAAACGGTGCTGGTTGATTTAGGAAATGTGGATACCTCGGGTGACATGCTTAAAACTTTTGGAGAAATAGAAAGAAAAGTGGGCGAAGTAGTGGCTAAAGAGGCTATCCCGGTTATTCTTGGTGGGGACCATTCGATTACTTACCCGGCGGTTAAGGCGGTGGCTAAGCATTATCAGAATCTTGATCTCCTTCACCTTGATGCCCATACCGATATGTACGAAGACCTTTACGGCGACCGTCTTTCTCATGCTTGCCCTATCGCCCGGATCCTGGAAGAGGGCCTGGTAAAAAGACTGGTTCAGGTTGGAGTGAGGTCAACAACCCCGGAGCAGAAGGCTCTGGGTGAAAAGCACAGGGTTACCACTATTGAAGCCAGGACCTTCCCCGAAAATCTGAAACTTGAATTTCAAAACCCGCTTTATATCTCCCTGGATTTAGATGTTTTTGATCCGGCTTTTGCTCCTGGAGTATCCCATCATGAACCAGGAGGTCTGACTTCGAGGCAGGTTATTGATTTGATTCATAATTTAAAGGCGGTGATCGTCGGCTTTGATATTGTTGAATTGAATCCGCTCCGGGATTTTTCTCAGATAACTGCTGCCCTGGCTTTTAAGTTGTTAAAGGAAATTGCCGGTCGGGCAATCAGGCCCCGGGACTAAAAAATGAAGATTAAAAAATAAAAAAGTAAAACTGAATTAATTAGGAAAAATTGTAAAAAAAAGGAGGAAGGAGATGGTAAAATTGAATGTCCAGAAGGTGGTCTTTTTTGCTATTTCAGTGATGATGACTGTGGCGGTGGCTTTTCCAGCTCAGGATCAGATATCTTTTGACCGCTATTTCCTAAATAAAACTATGCGGGTTGATTATTATCATACTGGAAATAGCCAGGAAGAAATTATTTCCCTGGATAAAATTTGTCAGCAGGGAATCTGGTCTGGCTCTATCAAGAATTTAATTGATCCCTTTAAACGAGGAAGATACCTGGTCAAAGTTTACGACTCAATTAGCGGCCAGCTAATTTTTTCCCGTTCCTATGACAGCCTTTTCGGTGAATATAAGACTACTGACGAAGCTCTTAAGGGGATTAGAAGAACTTTCCACGAATCGGTTCTGGTTCCTTTTCCCCAGAAGAAGATTGTCCTGGCGATTGAAATCCGGGACCGCCAGAATAATTTCCACCAGATTTTTTCTCAGGAAATTGACCCGAATTCTGTTTATATTGTCCGGGAGAAATTAGATCCGGGGGTTAAAGTTTTTGAAATTCTTAAAAATGGTGATCCTCATCAAAAAGTGGACCTGGCTTTTTTGGCTGAAGGGTATCGGCTGGAAGAAGAAGCTAAGCTGAAAAAAGATTTAGAAAAGTTTGTTCGGGTGTTTTTTACTCAGGAGCCTTATAAAAGCCTGAAAAATAATTTCAACATATATGGAGTTTTTAAGCCATCTGACGAGAGCGGCTGTGATGAACCTTCCTACGGAATTTTCAAAAGGACAGCCTTAGGATGCAGTTTTGATTCTTTCGGCTCCGAGCGTTATCTGTTGTCGGAAGATAACCAGCGGATTCGAGATATCGCCGCAGCGGTTCCTTATGACGCTATTCTCATTATGGTCAATCACCAGCGCTATGGAGGCGGCGGAATTTATAACCTTTACTGCACCTTTACCACCGATAATGAGTGGCAGGAGTATCTGATGCTGCATGAATTCGGGCATTCTTTTACTGGCTTGGCTGATGAATATTACACTTCACAAGTAGCTTATAACGAATTCTATCCACGAGGAATAGAGCCAGTTGAGCCCAATATCACGGCTCTTCTTGACCCTAAGAATCTCAAATGGAAGGACCTAATTTCGCCGGGTATCCCCATTCCTACTCCCTGGGAGAAGGAAGAATTTGATCGGCTGGATATGGCCTATCAGAAAACCAGGGAGGAACTCAATGAAAAAATTGCCAGGATGAAAAGGGAAGGAGCGCCCCAGGAAGAAATTGCCAAGCTGGAACAAATGAGCGAAAAATTGTCCCTGGAACAGGCGAAAAAAGTAGATGATTTCCTCGCCCGAAGCAAATATGCTGGAAAAGTGGGAGCCTTCGAAGGGGCGGGCTATTCCTCTACCGGGCTTTATCGCCCGGCGGTTGACTGCATCATGTTTACCAAAGGCAAGAAGCCTTACTGTCCAGTCTGCCAACAGGCAGTCAGAAAAATGATTGAATTTTATTCAGAATAAAGAACCAGCTGGCCGGCCGTATATTTTCCTGATATTACTAAAGAAAAAATATTTAATAACAACTTTATAACGGGGAAAAATTAAGTGAAATAAGTTGCGGGCTGTTGTCAGCAAAAGGGGGGTTGATGATGGGAACCAAAAAGGTGGGGGCTTTCCCCAGCCCGCCCAGGAAAGCCAATATTATTTTAAGCTTATTTGGTCAAATGTCAAGTATTTTTTGCATTTTATAACTGTTTTGTTTTCAGTTAGATAAGAAAAAAATGGCTGCGCCTGCGTTAACGTTAATAAATTTTCAACCTAAAAATGGTTGTCGTCTTAGTATCTTTTCCCCTAAAATAGAAGCGGGATTATAAAGCAATAAAATTAATCAAAAAAATCTAAAGAGGAGAAAACCAATGAATCAACCTATGGACAAAGAAAAAAAGATTGATATCAAAGTGGAAGAAAATTTAGCCACCGGTCAATATTCAAATTTAGCCGCCATCCGCCATAGTCGGGAAGAATTTCTTTTTGATTTTGCTTTTATCTTTCCTGATGGACCAATGGGCAAGCTTCTGGCCAGGATAATTCTCAGCCCGGCTCATGCCAAGAGATTTTCAGAAGCTCTGCAGGAAAATTTGAAAAGGTACGAGGAAATGTTCGGCCCGATTATTCCAGCTGATGTTCCTCCCGGTGTTGGCTTTATCCAATAAATCTATCAGCCTGTTAATTTGACTGCTTGACAACGGCTAATAAATTTAATAAAAGAAAGCCAAGCCGGTTATTTGTTGTCTTCAAATTAAAATTAAATGGAGGAATGGATAATGAGAAAATTAATGATGGTGAGTTTAGTCCTTATTTTGGGGATTGTTTCGAGTGCTTTTGGTTCTGGCTTTTTAATTTATGAACATGGGGCGGCCGCGATGGGCATGGCCGGGGCTTTTGTCAGCATTGCTAATAATCCTACGGCCATCTTTTATAATCCAGCCGGGATTGCCTGGTTAAAAGGAACCCAGGTTAATGCCGGAGGAACCTTTATTTTCCCGTCGGGTTCGGTTTCTTTGCCTAACTGGCCTTCTCCAACTTTCAGTAAGGTATACCAGTTAGATCAAACCTTTTTCCCACCCCAATTTTATTTTACCCACAAGTTCGGTTCGCGGGTGGCTGCCGGGATAGGCGTTTTCGCTCCTTACGGTCTGGGGACCTCCTGGCCGGTCAATTATCCATTAAAATATATCTGCACCCAGACATCGATGGAAACTTTATTTATCAATCCGGCGGTTGCTTTTATGATTACCGATAACCTGTCGATCGGCGTGGGAGTTTCTTATATTCATTCTACTCTTTCCCTGGATCTGGTTAGAAATGTAGTGATTCCGAATACCTGGACCGGTGATGTTCCGGCTTCTTTAAATAAGGCTAAGGGCAATGCC
>PNJE01000175.1 GCA_002877915.1 Candidatus Aminicenantota bacterium | reverse complement strand
TTCCTCAGGCGAAATTCCAATGGCTGGACTCCCACTGCGCTGCCTCCATATACTCCCCTTATCCTGGATACCATGTCTTAACCTGAAAGAATTTAGTGATTGACATTAAGCTAAATTTGAGTTTAATTAATTATATATCAATATCATTTAATTAAGGAGGACTCATATGATTAAAAAGTATTATCTTCTTTCACCTGGGCCAACTCCAATTCCAGAAACCGTGCTCTCAGTGGCAGCTGAGCCGATTATTCATCACCGGACGCCGGAGTTTTCTAAGATTTTTATGGAAGTCAGCGAAGGGTTGAAATATGTTTTTCAAACTAAAGAGGAAGTTTATATTCTATCTGCCTCGGGAACCGGAGCAATGGAAGCAGCTGTTATCAACACGCTTTCCCCGGGAGATAAAGTTATTACCATTAACGGCGGTAAGTTTGGAGAAAGATGGGCAAATATCTGCCGGGCTTATGGCCTGGAGACTCATGAAATTACTATTCCTTGGGGAGAGGATTTCACCAATGAACAGCTGGCTGAAGAAATAAAAAAGAATCCGGGAGTAAAGGCCATTTTTACCACTATTTCCGAGACCTCGACCGGAGCTATTTTTGACGTGAAAGGCTTTGGTGAGGTGGTCGCGGAAACTCAGGCCATTTTGGTAGTGGATGGAATTTCCGGTTTAGGGGCTACTCCCTGCCCTATGGATGAATGGAAGATAGATGTGATGGTAACTGGCTCACAAAAGTCTTTCATGATTCCACCGGGCCTGGCTTATATTGCTTTAAGCCCTAAAGCCTGGAAGATGGTAGAAAGCTCCAAGTTGCCTAAGTTCTATTTTGATATTAAAGAGTACAAGAAAAATCTGGAGAAGCAAACGACTCCCTGGACTCCAGCTGTTTCTCTAATAATTCAACAGAAAAAGGCCCTGGATATAATAAAAAACCTTGGTCTGGAAAATCTTTTAAAGCATCATCAAATTTTGGGTGAAGCAACCAGAGCTGGAGTTAAAGCCATTGGCCTGGAACTCTTGGCCAAAAGGCCCGGAAATATCTTGACGGCTGTTAAAACGCCTCAGGGGGTTGACGGCAATAAACTGGTAAAAATTATGCAGAGTAAATATATGGCTTATATTTCTAATGCTCAAGACCCGCACAAAGGGGAATTCTTCCGTATAGCCCACCTCGGTTATATGGGAGGATTTGATATAATTACTGCTCTTTCCGCTCTGGAAATGACCTTAATGGATCTAGGCTACAACCATTTTCCATTAGGAGCCTCGGTGGCCGCGGCTGAAAAAATATTAAGGGAGGGAATGCAATGATCAAAATATTGATTGCTGATCACCTTGACGAGGAGGCTGTTTCCCAGCTTCAAAGTATCTCTAAATTTGAAGTATCGGTAAAAACTGGGTTGAATGAAGCCGAACTGGTTAAAATAATTCCTGAATATCAGATTGTCGTCGTCCGCAGCGCAACAAAAATTACCAAGCCGGTAATCGAGGCGGGGAAAAATTTAAAACTTATTATCAGGGCTGGAATTGGTTTAGATAATATTGATGTTCAAGCGGCCAAAGAGCGAGGAGTGGAGGTGGCTAATACGCCAGCGGCCACTTCTATTTCCGTAGCTGAACATACGTTGGGATTAATGCTGGGGGCAGTGAGACATCATGGACCGGCAAATTTATCAATGAAGCAGCATAAGTGGGAGAAGAAAGCCTTTATGGGGACGGAACTTTATGGAAAGACCTTAGGGATAATCGGGTTTGGCCGGATCGGAACAGAAGTAGCTCGCCGGGCGTTGGCTTTCGGAATGAATATTCTGGCCTATGATGTGATTCCGATTAAAACTGACCTGCCGGTAAAACAAGTTGACTTAGAGGAACTTTTAGCCAAGGCTGATATTATTACCCTGCATCTACCTAAGACTCCCAAGCCAATTCTTGGGCCGGCTGAGTTTGAGAAAATGAAAAATGGAGTTGTCCTGGTAAATGCAGCCAGAGGAGGAGTCGTAGATGAATCAGCCCTATTGCAGGCTTTAAATTCCGGTAAAGTTAAGGCGGCAGCCATTGATGTTTTTGCTAAGGAGCCACCGGAAGACTATTCCTTAATTGACCATCCTAAGGTTACGGCTACTCCGCACTTAGGGGCTTCTTCTGAAGAGGGACAAAAAAGGGCGGGGCTGGAGGTAGTCAAGATTATTAAAGAAAAGTTTGCTTGATTTTTGCTCTGGATCCGGCCCACCTAATAACGGAAAAAAGTCGGGTGTATAATGATATAGAGGTGTAAAATGATATATCTTGATAATAATGCCACCACCCCTCTTGACCCGCAGGTTATCCAAAAAATGATCTGGTTTATCCAGGAGCATTTTGGTAATCCTTCTTCCCTATATCCTATCGGCCGCCAGGTAAAAGATTTAATTTCGGAAGCTCGGGAACAATTAGCTTTGGCAATTGGAGCCCATCGAAGTGAAATTATTTTTACTGGCTCTGGAACCGAGGCTGATAATTTTGCCATTCTTGGCGTACTCGATGCTCTGCCGGATAAAAAAGAATTTATCACCACGGCCATTGAACATCCGGCCATCCTCGAAACTGCCCGCTATTTGGAATCCAGAGGCTATATTGTTCATTATATTCCTGCTGACCACTATGGAGTGATCGACCTTGATTTTTTAAAATCGGTTATCTCTGATTCTACCGCTCTGGTGTCGGTTATGCTGGCCAATAATGAAATTGGCACCATTCAGCCGATAGAGGAAGTGGTCAGAATAGCTAAAAAGCATGGAGTTTTGGTCCATAGTGATGCTGTTCAGGCATTTGGAAAAATGGAAGTTAAGGTCGACAAATTAGGAGTTGACCTGTTGACGGTTTCTTCTCACAAAATATATGGACCCAAAGGGGTCGGAGCGATTTATATTAAAAAAGGAACACCAATCAAACCTTTCGTCCATGGAGGGGAGCAGGAATTCCGCCTAAGAGCTGGAACTGAGAATACCATTGGCATAATAGGATTTGGTGAGGCGATTAGAGTACTTCAGGAACGATGGAAGAAAGATAAGGAACGAGTGGAGAAGCTGGCTGACCGGCTTAAATTGGGCCTGGAACAAAGCCTTACCGGAATAAAGTTTAATGGGCACCCAGAGCAAAGAATAAAGAGCACTATTAATTTTGCTTTTCCGGGACTGGAAGGAGAAGCAATTCTTCTGGCGCTGGCGACCAAGGAAATTTATGTCTCCACCGGCTCGGCCTGCAGCTCAGAATCAGAGGAACCATCTCATGTGCTTTTAGCCATTGGTTTAAAACCGGAGATTGCCCGCTCAGCTATCAGAATATCCTTAGGAAGATTTAATACTGAAGAAGATGTGGAAACTGTTCTCAGGGAACTGCCCGAAATAATAAAAAGATTACAGGAAATCTCTTCTTTTCATCCCGATGAATTCTAAAGGAGCTATGAAAGTTAATTAATGATAGTAATAGGTGAATTGCTTAATGCCAGCCGGCAGAGAGTTCAAGAAGCCTTTCTAAAAAAAGATGAGGAGTTTATCATTGACCTGGCAATCCA
The DNA here is from genome assembly GCA_002877915.1 of Candidatus Aminicenantota bacterium. GTDB lineage: Bacteria > Acidobacteriota > Aminicenantia > Aminicenantales > Saccharicenantaceae > Saccharicenans. The sequence goes on along the minus strand of PNJE01000175.1, from coordinate 9,424 downwards.
GCAGGAAAAGGCTGGTTGCTCTTACTTAAACCTTAATGCGGCTTCTTTGGTGGACAAAGAGGCCGAAACCCTATCGTGGGCTGTTTCGATTATTCAGCAGAAAATCTCTATTCCCCTGGCCATAGATAGTTCGAATCCTCAAGCCCTGGAGGCTGGATTTAAAGTTAATGAAAGGAGAGCCCTGCTAAATTCTCTTACTGGGAAAAAGGAAGAATCAGCCGAAATCATTTCTTTAATCAGAGAATATAATCCAGAAGTAATCGTTTCCTGCTTAGATGACCATGGATTAGCCGAATCGCCTGAAAAAGCAGTAAAAATCGCCGACCGCGTTCTTAATAACCTTTTCCAGCAGACTTCAATTCAAAAAGACGATATTTTTATCGACCCGGTGGTTAGGCCGTTGAGTGTTGTCCCGGAAGCGGCCAAAATTTACTTAGAAACGGTCATGCTTCTAAAAAGAGAATTCCCGGGAATAAAACTCATTGCTGCTCTGGCGAATATTTCTTTTGGACTTCCCAAGAGAAAGCTGGTCAACCACGCTTTTCTTTCCAGCCTGATTGGTCATGGAGTTACTGCGGTTATCGCTGATCCTCTTCAGCCTTATTTTTGGTCAGTAGTCCTGGTCGGGGAGTTTATTGGCAATATCCCCGGAGCCAATAATCGTTTCATGAAATGGGCGGAAGAGAATAAAAAGGATGAACAATAATTCAAAGTAATCAAATAGAATAGATTAAATAGACCCAGCTAATTTGAACATATTAAGGGGTGGTTTGGATTTTGGTTTCTTTTAATTGAGAAAGGTAAATTTCCCTCACTTTTTGAAAAAATATGTGATACTCGGACTGGCGGAAGTCTGGGTAAGTCCAATCAAGTAGTTTTACTCCTTTTTTGGTAAACAATAATTCCAGGTGGGCATATATTCCCTGGTTCAAAGGAATACGGTGAGAAAAATCCTTGGTAGTAGCCATTATCAGGGCAGAGGAAGTCAGGTAGCCTGGATCAAGATTAATTGGACGTTTGAGTTCTGGAAAGAAAGGCTGAAACTCTTTTTCCAACAGGTTAGTCATAACTTTTATTTCTGGCAGTCTTTCCGGGTCAATCAGCCTTTGAAAACTCAAAAAACTTCTCTTTAAGTCCTTTCCCATCTCTGGCTCATAATAATCGGTAAAATTAAATGGGAAAGCCTGGCTTTCTAAATCAATGGGCCCAAATTTCAAGGGCAGAATTTCTATTGCTTTAGCCCATATTTCCGGTCTGGAATAAATCAGACCACAAATTAATTTTACTGGTTTAAATCTTCCTATCTCAGACATAATTTCTCTTTATCAGATTAGTTTATCCAATCTAAAATTTCAATGCCTAGCGGCTTAATCTTTAGTCCCCAAATGACTGCTATTCTGTTATCATCGGTAATATTTAAGATTGATTTAGCTACTCAATCTGGTATAATTTTGACACTATGAAATGGGTATATATCGAAGATATTAGCCAATATGTCAATCAGGAAATAGAAATCCGCGGCTGGGTCTATAATAAGAGATCAAGCGGCAAGGTCAGGTTTCTTTTAGTGAGAGATGGCACCGGTATTATTCAGGGAACAATTTTTAGCCCGGAAAAAGATTTCCCTCTTTTTAAAATTTTCGATGAATTAACTCAGGAATCTTCTATCATCGTCCGGGGGCGCGTGCGAGAAGAAAAAAGAGCTCCCGGCGGTTATGAACTGGAAATTAGTGAGATCGAAGTCATCCAGATCGCCCAGGATTATCCAATAACGCCCAAAGAACATTCAGTCCCCTTTCTGATGGAGCACCGGCATTTGTGGCTGCGTTCGCAAAAACAACATGCCATCCTCCAGATAAGAGCTGAGACTGTCCGGGCGATAAGAGATTTTTTTGATGGCCGGGGCTTTCGTTTAATGGATACCCCAATTCTGACTCCCAGCGCCTGCGAAGGAACAACTACTCTTTTTGAGACTACCTATTTTGACCAGAAAGCTTATCTTAGCCAGAGCGGCCAACTATATAATGAAGCTACCGCCGCCGCTTTTGGGAAGGTTTATTGCTTCGGTCCAACTTTCAGAGCAGAAAAATCAAAAACCAGGCGCCATTTGATTGAATTCTGGATGGTTGAGCCTGAAGTTGCTTTCGCCACTCTGGAAGATATTATTGAGCTGGGCCAGGACCTGGTGATGTTTATTTTGGAAAGAGTCCTTGATAGAAGAAAGAAGGATTTTGAAGTCCTGGAAAGAGATACCGCCCCTTTGGAAAAAATCACCAAGCCTTTCCCTCGGGTAACCTATGACCAAGCAGTTAAGCTCCTGCAGGAAAAAGGTTCAAAAATCATTTACGGAGATGATTTCGGTGCTCCAGAAGAAACTCTTCTTTCAGAGATTTTTGACCGACCAGTTTGTGTTACCCATTTCCCAGCTAAAATTAAAGCTTTCTATATGCAACCTGATAGTGAAAGGTCCGATCTGGCTTTGGGAGTTGATTTCCTGGCTTCAGAAGGATATGGAGAAATTATCGGAGGTGGCCAGAGAATTCATGACCTGGAACTCTTGGAAAGAAGAATAAAAGAATTTAATCTGCCCCAGGAAGCTTATGAATGGTATGTTGATCTCAGAAGATACGGCACCTTTCCCCATTCTGGCTTCGGCTTAGGTCTGGAAAGAACTGTGGCCTGGCTCTGCAAGTTACCTCATATTCGGGAAACTATCCCCTTCCCCAGATTGCTTTATAAGATTTATCCCTGAAGTTTAATTTAATGCCTAAGGTTTCTCTTATTACTCTTGGTTGTGCGAAAAACCTGGTTGATTCTGAAGTAATGCTTGGAGACCTGGCTCTGAGGGGGTATGAATTTACTGAAAGGCTGGAGCAAGCTGATATCTTGATTATTAATACCTGCGGCTTCATTAAGCCGGCCAGAGAAGAAGCCAACCAATTCATCCAAGAAGCTATTGCCTGGAAAAAGAAATCGCCGGGCCGCCAGATAATAATTACTGGCTGCTATGTGGAAAGGTTTGGGGATTTTCTAAGACTTAAATATCCCCAGGTTGATGTTTGGACCGGGGTAACCGATTTTGACCGAATTTCTCAATTAATCGAGAATAAGGAGGTGGATATAAGAGCCCGGACCTTTCTTTTAGACCATCGAACGCCAAGAGTCATAACCACCAGTCCGAACTGGGCCTATGTCAAGATTTCTGAGGGATGTTCTCATAAATGCACCTTTTGCAGCATCCCTTTAATTAAAGGCCCTTATCATTCTCGTTCTATCGACTCAATTGTTAGAGAAGTAAAATCTCTGGCTGCTCTGGGAATAAAAGAAATCAACCTTATTTCTCAGGATACCACTTATTTTGGACGGGACTTAAAATTGAAAGATGGACTGGCAAAACTTTTGCGCCTCCTTTTGCTAATAAAAGATATCAAATGGATCAGGTTACTTTATGGTTATCCGGAAGAAATAAGCGCTGAGCTGCTGGAATTAATGACCGAAGAAAAAATGTGTCCTTATTTTGACCTCCCCTTTCAACATTCTTCTGAAAGAATTTTACAAAAAATGGGCCGGTCAATGAATGGAAAAAAAGCTTTAAAATTAATAGACCGAATCCGTCGCCTGGTTCCTGGAGCGGCTATTAGAACTTCTTTAATTGTCGGTTTCCCTTCTGAGGGCAAGAAAGAATTCAAGGAATTAAAAGATTTCGTCCGGGCGGCGGAATTTGAACACTTGGGTGTATTTACTTACTCCCCCGAACCAGGAACAGCCGCTGAATTATTGGGCGATCCAGTTCCGACGGTGGAAAAGGAAAGAAGAAGAAAAGAAATAATGGATGAACAGAAAGAAATTTCAAGGAAAATATACCGTCGTTACCTGGGTAAACAGATTGAGGTCATAGTTGAAGGAAAAGATCAAAAGAGGGCCGGCCTCCTGCTGGCTCGAGCGCCTTTTCAAGCTCCGGAAGTAGATGGCCTGGTAAAGATAGAAAATTGGACAGAATCTTTTGCTGAAAAATTACCGGCTTTTTTAAAAGTAAAGATTATTCGGACGTTAACCTATGATTTAGTAGGAAGGATAATTAATGAAGACAAAAATTAGGTTAGCAGAAATCATTTCCACCTTTTTTGGAGTAGGACTATTTCCTGTTGGGCCAGGGACAGTAGCCAGTTTAATAACTGTTTTTATTTACAAAATTTTTCTTTATCGTTGGAGCTGGCTTCTTTATCTCATTATAACCATGATTATTACGGCCATCGGAACTTACACTTCTACTATTTATGCTCAAGCTCTTAATCTCAAAGACCCAGGCAAGGTAGTCATCGATGAAGTAGCCGGGCAGCTGGTGGCCCTATTTTTAATTCCAATTGAATGGAAGTGGCTGATTTCCTCTTTCCTAATGTTCAGGATTTTTGATATTATAAAACCCTTAGGAGTAAAGAAATTGGAGGATTTACCCTGGGGCTGGGGAATTATGGCTGATGATCTGGCTTGTGGGGCCGCAGTGAATCTTTTACTGCAAGCCGTTATATTTTTATTTAAGATAAAATAAAATAAAATTGAAATTAAAAATGATTAAAAGCCGCTCTAAAAAGTATATCGAATATATAGCTACGGGAAGTGAACTTCTTTCTCCTGGCTTTATAGAAACAAATTCTTCCTACTTAGCTGGAAAGCTGGAAGAATTAGGCTGGAAGCTTAATTTTAAAACTATAGTCAGCGATCGATTAGAAGAGATAAAGCTAATTTTTCAGACGGCCCAAAAAAGGAGCTGGCTGATTTTCATAAGTGGTGGGCTGGGACCGACAGAAGATGATCGGACCAGGCAGGCCGTGGCCGAGATATTAAAACGCCGGTTAGTTTTTCATAAAGAAATCCTGAAAAATATCAGGAAACGTTTTGAAAGCCGTGGCCTGACAATGACTCCTTCCAACCGGCGGCAGGCCTATATTATTGATGGGGCGACGATACTGGAAAATCCCAATGGAACGGCTCCGGGAATGTGGCTGGAAATCAGAGGGCAGATTATTATTCTGCTTCCAGGACCTCCCTCCGAATTAAAACCCATGGTTGATAATTTAGTTTTCCCTAAGCTGAAGCCATTCCAACGGCGGAAATTCCTTCAGGCTGTCCTGCGAATTACTGGGGCGGGAGAATCCTGGATTGAGGACCGGATTAAGCTTATCTATTCAAAACTGCCGAAAAAAATGGAACTGACCACTCTGGCTTCACCGGGTGACGTTCAGATCAGACTTTCTATGCCCACCGGCAGAGATGAAGAAAAAGACCAACGGAAGCTGGAGGAAATTAAAAAGGAGATCTTGAATCTTCTTGAAAATAAAGTTTATTCTACCGATGGCCAACTGCTGGAACAGGTGATCGGTCAAAAGCTAACGGCTAACAAAATGGCCCTGGCCTGTGCCGAATCTTGTTCTGGAGGATTGTTGGCCAATAGAATCACCAATGTTCCTGGAAGTTCTAATTATTTTTTAGAAGGGCTGGTCACCTATAGCAACCGGGCAAAGGTAAGAGAACTGGGAGTACCAGAAGAATTAATTAAAGCCAAGGGAGCGGTTAGTGAAGAAGTGGCGGCCGCCATGGCTAAAGGAGTTAGAGAAAAAGCTGGAGCTGATATTGGCCTTTCTACTACTGGCATCGCCGGGCCAGGAGGAGGAACAATGGAGAAGCCGGTTGGCCTGGTTTATATCGGCCTGGCCTCATCAGATGGAGTCAAAGTAGAAAGATGCTTATTTAAAGGTCAGCGGGAACAAATTAAATATCAGGCTACCCAGAAGGCTCTTGATATGCTCAGGTTGAAATTAATGGAGATAGAAAAAGGAAGATAACAACTGGCATGAGAACATTTATTGCTATCGAATTGTCGCCGGAAATTAAAGATCGTCTTGACCTTTTGATAAGAAAATTAAAACCAGCGGCCAATAATATTAAATGGGTTTCTAAGGAAAATCTTCATTTAACCCTAAAATTTCTGGGCGAGATTAACGACCAGCAAACTGAGATGGTTAAATCGGTACTGGAAGGAATTGTTTCCCAAAGTCGACCTTTTCACCTGGCCCTTAAAGGGACAGGGAGTTTTCCTCCTGGTCAAAGTCGGATTCGGGTAGTCTGGGTAGGAATTTCGGCTGACCCCGTTCTTTTTGAACTTCAAAAGTTAATAGAGAATAGCCTTGAGGAAAAAGGATTTCTGAGGGAAGAAAGGCCATTTACTCCTCATCTGACTATTGGTCGGGCAAAAATACCGGCAAAATTAGATTCTCTTAGGGCAGAGCTGGAAAGGTTAAAGGACGAAGATTTCGGGGCAATGGAAGTTAAGGAAATAACTTTTTTCCAGAGTATTTTAAGGCCCCAGGGCCCGGAATACCGGGTTTTGAGCCATCATCGATTGCCATGAAAGTTTTTTTGATTTTAGCTTCTTACTTGATTGGAGCCATTCCCTCTGGTTATCTCTTGGTCAAATTAAAAACGAGGAAGGATATAAGAGAGGTTGGTAGTGGCTCTACGGGAACTACTAATGTCTTTCGCTATCAAGGTTGGAAACTGGCCATTCCGGTTATGCTGATCGATATTTCCAAGGGCTTTTTCCCGGCTTTTTTTACTGATCGCTGGTTTCAGGATAAAGAATTAACTCTACTGGTTGTCCTGGCGGCGGTTGTTGGGCATTGCTTCCCCATTTATTTGAAATTTAAAGGTGGAAAAGGAGTAGCTACCTCGGCCGGCGGTTTTTTATATCTGGCTCCTATGCCCCTGTTATTAAGCCTCCTGGTCATGGTAATTATACTTTTCTTGTTTCGTTATGTTTCCCTGGCTACACTTACAGGACTTTTGGTTTTTCCTTTATTGGTTTTGATAATTCAGCAGAATTATAATTTATTTTCTTTAGGCCTAATAATTTTCTTTTTAGTTGCCTGGCGTCATAAAGATAATATAAAAAGATTACTGACCGGGACTGAAAGGAAATTCGGGGAAAAATTGAATGGTTAGAATGACCGTAGTGGGAGCTGGCAGTTGGGGATCAGCCTTTGCCTATTATCTTGGCCGGCTGGGCTTTCCTACCAGACTGTGGGTCAGAGAAGAAGATATTTTCTTGGACTTACTTCAAACAAGAATCAATCGGACATTTTTGCCGGGCTATTTTTTCCCTCAAACTGTTACCTTTCATAAGAACTTGGCAGAGGCGGTTGATGGAGCCGAAGTTATTTATATTGCCGTACCCTCTCAATACTGCCGCCAGGTATATCTTCGCCTATCTGATTTCCTGGAAAAAGGACAGGCCGTCGTCAGTCTTACCAAGGGATTGGAGCAAAAAACCCAGAAAAGAATGACCGAAGTGATGAAGGAAGTTTTTCCGAAGGAAAAGAAAATTAAAACCGCGGTTCTTTCAGGGCCGAGCTTTGCCCGGGAAGTAGCCGCTGGTCACCCGACGGCTCTGGTGTTGGCCAGCCGGGATAAGAATTTGGCTCGAGAGCTTCAGGCTACCATTTCGAGTTTGCAATTGAGAATTTATACGTCCTCTGATGTCGTTGGAGTAGAACTTTGTGGGGCAGTAAAAAACATCATCGCCATTGCTGCCGGCATATCCGATGGACTTGGTTACGGAAATAATTCCCGGGCTTCTTTAATCACCAGAGGTTTAGTTGAAATGACCAGATTAGGATTGGCTCTGGGAGCAAGAAAAGAAACTTTTTCTGGCTTAGCTGGACTGGGAGACCTGGTCCTTACCTGCACCAGCGAGATGAGCCGCAATTATCATGTCGGACTGGAACTCACCCGGGGAAAATCTTTAAGGCAGATCCTTTCGGAGATGAGAATGGTAGCCGAAGGCGTAAGAAATACTCTTACCGTTTTTAAGTTAGCCCATCAGAAAAAAATTGAAATGCCTATCTGCCAGCGAGTATATGAAGTTCTTTATCACGGCCAACCAGCTCATAAAGCCCTGGAGGAGTTAATGTCCAGAGATTTAAAAGAAGAGAAAATTTAAAGGAGGGTCTGATGAAAATAAATAAAATTAATTCCTTATTTTTGATCTTAGTGCTGCTGACCACTCTTTCTACCTGTGCCTCCACTCAAAGCAAGCTGGAAAAAGCTCGGGAAAAAGATCCTCAATATCAATACAACCTGGGACTTTTTTACCTGAATAATAATAACGTTGATGAGGCGATAAAATATTTTAACCAGAGCTTAGCCCTTAATCCCAAAAATTATTTAGCCTGGAATGCCCTGGGCCTGGCGCAATCAATGAAAGGCAATTTCGAGCTTTCCATTCAAGCCTTTCAGAAAGCTCTCGAGTCCAACCCCCAGTTTACCGAAGCTCATAACAATCTTGGAACTATCTATTTTGAGCTCAAGCAATATGACCGAGCAGAAGCTGAATATAGAAAAGCCCTTCTTGATCCGAATTATAATTCTAAAGAATTGCCCTATTATAATCTGGCGCGCCTATATTTTGTCCAGGGTCAGCTGGATGAAGCCTATGACAATATTCAGAAGGCTCTTCAAATTAAATATCGATTCGCCATGGCTCATAACCTCAGGGGTTTGATTTTAGAAAAGCTGGGCAATATGGATGAAGCTGTCTCGGCTTTTGAACAGGCGGTCAAAATTGTCCCCGAAGATCCAACTTTTCTCTACGATTTGGCTAAGGCTCAGTTTGACAATGGACAATACCTTCAGGCTAAGGAGAATTTTGAAAAATTGTTACCCAAGCTGGTTAATCAGGCCGATAGAGACGCGGTCAAAAATTATCTGGAAGAATTAAAGAAACGAATTAAGGAATAAAAAAAGAATTGAGCCACGGGAGAATAGATAAAATTTCTAAATCAGGTTCCCTCTTTCCATTCCTGAAGATACCGACGTTGTTCAGGGGTTAGGGAATCAATTTTAATGCCCATGGATTCGAGCTTTAATTTAGCGATTTCTCGGTCTATATTTTCTGGAACTGAATATACTTCTTTTCTTAGCTCTCGATAATGGTCTTTTAGGTAAAGGACACTTAAAGCCTGATTAGCAAAACTCATATCCATCACCAGAGCTGGATGGCCTTCAGCCGCAGCCAAGTTAATCAACCGGCCTTCAGCCAGGACATATAAATGACGCCCGTCAGGAAGCTCAAACTCTTCAATAAACTCTCTTATTTTCCGCCGATTTACGGACATCCTTTCAAGAGCCGGTAGGTCAATTTCTACATTAAAATGACCGGCATTGGCAATGATGGCTCCCTCTTTCATCTTTTTGAAATGCTCTGATCGAATAACATTCTTATTTCCCGTGACGGTGATAAAAACATTTCCCCGACTTACCGCTTCTTTGAGGGCCATCACTTCATAGCCATCCATCAGGGCTTCCAAAGCTTTTAGTGGATCAACTTCGCAGATAATAACCCTGGCCCCCTGGCCTTTGGCCCGGCTGG
>PNJE01000184.1 GCA_002877915.1 Candidatus Aminicenantota bacterium | reverse complement strand
AACGCGTGCTAATTAAAATAATCGGAGAGTAAAGACTCTTAGGAAAAACCGCCTGGATTAAAGGGTTAGCCATAGCCTGCTTCAGGCCATTAAAATGGACCTGCGTGGCTGGCCTGTAGGTCAGAACGGCTTTTGTTTTTGGAGCGGTTATTGGCCTGGCTATCTCAGAAAAATCCGCCTATAAATCCCATCTGCTTTAACATGAAGCAGGCCGTTTCTTCAATTTGAATACTCAATTTATTTTTGTTATCATAAAAAAGGGGAAGAGATGCTTTTGGAGCAGATTTATCGGAGGGGTTACTTAGTGGCTGATATTCTAACCTCGATAAGGGGGATAATTGCTTTTTATCTTGGCTTTATCTGCTGGCAGGGAAGATCGGTTCTCGATGTTTTCCTGATTCTAATTTTTGCCGCCTGGCTGAGTGATTGTCTTGATGGTTATTTTGCTCGCAAAAGCTACCGTCTCGGTCATCTGGCTGACCTGGATGGCTGGGTCGATTGGGCGATCTACATAATATCGCTTGTCTATGGAACATTGCTTGGCCACTATTCCTGGACTTTCTTAATCATTTTTGTCGGCGTGAACATTTTAGCTTTCTGGCTAAGTAAATCCCTCTATGTCAATCAGGCTTTTCATTTTCTATATATCCTATTAGGTTTCAGGACAGTCTGGCTTGAATCAAGTTTCTGGCGGAAATTTTTTGTTTTATGGGTGGCCGGAGTTATCTTTTTCAAGCGCAAAAGACTAATAATTCAGGCCAGAGAATTTCTTGCTGGCTGGCATCATCTTTTAAGTAAGTCAAAGGTAAGCTGAACAAGATAAACCATAAAATTCATTTTTTCTGAACTTCATACTTAATTTCCTTTAGAATTTTTTCCCCACCCGGCCACCAGAATTCGACAACTTTTATAATCGCCTGACCGGCGGCTCTGGCTTCCACTGGTTGAAGGCAAATAGATTTATAATCAAGAAAATTATTCTCGAAATTAAAAACCAGATTATCTCTATTTGGCTTATCCAAGAAGCATATGGCTTCACCTTTGGCTACCAGGCCGATCGATGAGCTTTTAGTCTCAAAGCAATCATACTTAATAGAGAAGCGGTCGCCGACTTTTATCTTCCCACCTTCGGCATAAAAAACTATCAGGCTGCCTTCTTTTAATTGTCCCAGAAAATCAAGCCCAGAAAAATAAATCTGATTAAGTCCGGGATGAAATTCTGGCTGGCAACTTAAAAGCTGCAGACCATTAAAAATTTCCCGGCTTTCCAGTTTCTGTTCATTTCCATTAATCAGAACCCGGCAGTTTTTAAAAAGCCAGCTCAAGAATTTTAAAGGCTGGGGGCTATCTATCAATTCCCTGTCTGCCGAATTCAGAAGGACAAAACCGCCGGAAGAACTGAAATCAGCTCTGGCGATACTTTTCGCTTTTCTCTTCTCAGAAGTAAATAGCACCTCAATCGTTTTGGGCCCGGGCTGTCCTGCATATATGAAAAAATCCTGATTATAATAACCCTGGCCAAAGCCTCCCCCGCCCTCTTTCGCTGGTGTTAGCTGGCCATTCACCAGGAATTCACATTCTCCTTTGTCCCAGTCCATCGGCCAGCTTACCTCCAGCCAGAAACCGATGGGGTCTATCTCAGCAGCTGCAGATTTCGAAATTTCTTCTAAGGTCGGCCATAATCTGATTTCCTTGATGGTTAGCTGTTCGTTCGAAAGTCCAGATTCTCTCTCAGAGATTTTATTCCCCCGCAAGCTAATAACCTGCATCTGAATAAAATAAAAAATTAGGCAGAAAATTAATAAAATTTTTATTTTAAATAATTTCACCTTGTGAATTTCTTCCATATTTCCTCCGTTTCTTTCATTTATTTCCAAAAACTATAATCATAAAGTCACCGGCCTCGGTCTGAGCAGCAAAATGAGGCTTATAAGATAAATAAGATAAAATTGATTGTATGACTAATGATCTCATCGACCAAAAAGAAACCTTGATATTTGAAATCAAACTGACTCCCTCAGGAACTGCTAATAACAGCCTGCTTTACTCCGCCCGCGGCTGTTCTGGCTTTGCCGAAGTGGCTGGCTTGCGCCCGCTGAGCAGGGCCACCATCAGTCCGACCACAAAGCCGGCCGCGGCGGTAATCAATAATAAAAGTATCTGGGGCATCTCGACCGTGGCCAAAAGAAAATGAGTCTTAACCGGCTCACGATTTTGAATGATGATGATAACCAAAAGTATCACCACAATAATTAATACAATTAATTTAATCGTCTTCATTTTCCCTTCCTTGTGGCAAATTTTACCTTTAAAGAAAGACTGAAATCAAATCGATGAATTGACTTTAACCCGGCTTTCTGTTAAAAATTAATAAATGTGGAAATGGCTTTTAACTAAAATCTTCGGGACCAAAAACGAACGGGACCTGAAAAAACTCCAGCCCTATGTTGCGGCCATAAATTCTCTCGAGCCGCAAATCAGCCAGCTTTCTGATTCTGAGCTTCGAGCTAAAACCGCCGAATTCAAAGAAAAATTGCGCCAAGGAGCCACCCTCGACGACCTTCTGATTGAAGCCTTCGCCGTAGTTCGAGAAGCGGCCCGCAGGACAGTCAGAATGCGACATTTTGATGTCCAGTTGATAGGCGGTCTTGTTCTGCACCAGGGGAAAATCGCTGAAATGAAAACCGGTGAAGGAAAAACCCTGGTGGCTACTCTGCCGGCCTATCTCAATGCCCTTGAAGGCAAGGGCGTCCACATCGTTACTGTCAATGATTATTTAGCCAAAAGAGATGCTGAATGGATGGGGCCTATTTACAAATTCCTGGGCCTTTCAGTCGGCGTCATTCAGCATGATATGAATGATGCCCAGCGCCAGATAGCTTACGGCTGCGACATTACTTACGGAACCAATAATGAATTTGGCTTTGATTACCTGCGCGATAACATGAAATTCCGCCTGGAAGACCTGGTCCAGCGTGAATTCAATTACGCCATCGTAGACGAGGTTGATAGCATTTTAATTGATGAAGCCAGGACGCCACTGATTATTTCTGGTCCTACCCAGGAATCAACCCAACTTTATTACAAAGTTGATAATTTTGTCCGGCGATTACAAAAAGACAAACACTTAGTTCTGGATGAAAAAACCAGGACCGTTGCTCTCAATGAAAACGGAGTGGCCGAGGCCGAAAAATATTTTGGAGTTCCCAATCTTTATGATTTGAACTATATGGACCTGGTTCATGCTATCAATCAATCGCTGAAAGCCCATTTTCTGTTCAAAAGAGATGTAGATTATATGGTGAAAGATGGCCAGGTAATCATTGTTGATGAATTTACTGGCCGGCTGATGCCTGGACGCCGTTATAGTGATGGGCTGCACCAAGCTCTTGAAGCTAAAGAAAGAGTTCGGGTCGAGGAAGAATACCAGACGCTGGCTTCCATTACTTTTCAGAATTATTTCCGCATGTATAAAAAGTTGGCCGGTATGACCGGCACTGCCGCTACCGAAGCAGCCGAATTTCAGCAGATATATAACCTGGATGTAGTCGAAATTCCCACTAATAAACCGTTGATCCGGACTGAATATCCTGATGTCATCTACCGAACAGCCCGAGAAAAGTGGAATGCGGTGGTGGAAGAAATAATCGAACTGAATAAGATTGGCCGTCCGGTTCTGGTTGGAACCATCTCCATAGAGAAGTCCGAAAAACTAAGTGAAATGCTCAGGAAAAAAGGCATCAAGCACGTGGTTTTAAATGCCAAATACCATGAGCTCGAAGCCCAGATAATTGCTCAGGCTGGTAGAATTGGAGCCGTAACTATCGCCACCAATATGGCCGGCCGCGGTGTTGATATTCTCCTCGGAGGAAATCCAGAATTTCTGGCCAAAGAAGCCTTGAAAAAGGCTGGGATTGATCCAGCTCAGGCCACTCCCGAGCAGTTTAATAAAGCCTATGAAGAAGCCCTCAAGGTTACCTCCCTGGAGCACGAAAAAGTCGTTTCCTTAGGTGGCTTACACATCCTTGGAACAGAGCGGCATGAATCAAGGCGAATTGATAATCAGTTGAGAGGACGGGCTGGGCGTCAGGGAGACCCAGGTTCTTCCCGTTTTTATCTCTCGTTAGAAGACGACTTGATGCGGATATTCGGCTCTGATCGTTTATCCGGCCTGATGGCTCGAATCGGGATGGCAGAAGGCGTTCCCATCCAGCACCCGATGGTTTCACGAGCTATCGAGAGAGCTCAAAAACAGGTTGAAGCCCAGAATTTTTCAATTAGAAAGCACCTCCTGGAATACGATGATGTGATGAACAAGCAGCGGGAGACCATTTATCGCCAGCGAAGAGAAATACTGGAAGGAAAAGACTTAAAGGAATATTATCTCAATTTAATAGACAGCCTGGTCGAATGGTATCTCGATCAGTTCGCTAATAAAAATAAGCATCCGGATGAGTGGGACCGGGAAGCCTTGCGCCAGGCCATATTTTCTCAGTTCGGTTATGACCTCAACCAATTAAACCTGGACTGGGAATCTATTACCTATGACGAACTGGAAGAAAAATTAGTCGCTGTTCTTAAAGAAATTTATACCCAAAAAGAACAACAGCTAAGCCCGGAAAGAATGAGGGAATTCGAACGATTGATTTTACTCCAGGTAATTGATTCTCGCTGGAAAGATCATTTATTGGAAATGGATTACCTCAAAGAAGGAATAGGCCTTCGGGGCTACGGTCAGCGGGATCCCTTAATTGAATATAAAAAAGAAAGCTACGAAATGTTCCAGCAGATGCTCGACCGGATTGAGGAAGATGCCGTCCGTTATCTCTTCCTGATCCAGCCGGTCATTGAAGCTGAAAAGGTCCCCCAGAGAAAAGAACAGCCGCTTTATTATCAGCGGCCCCAGTCCTCAGCTGGCGGATTCCAGATAAGGCAAGCCCGTCCGCTTATTCCTGGCAAGAAAAAAAGACATTAGAAAGATTTAGCAGGAGGCCAATAATGCTTGAGGAAAAATTAAAAGAAGGCTTGACCTTTGATGATGTTTTAATACTTCCGGCTAAGTCTAATATTATGCCCACGGAAGCCGACGTTTCCAGCTATCTCACCAGAAATATTGCTTTGAAAATTCCTATACTCAGTGCGGCCATGGATACAGTCACTGCTTCGAGGATGGCTATTTGCCTGGCTCAGCAGGGCGGAATCGGCATCATTCATCGAAATATGTCCATAGAAGCTCAAGCAGAAGAAGTAGATAAAGTCAAAAGACATGAAAGTGGAATGATTGTTGAACCAATTACCCTCAGGCCCCAGGACAAAATCTATCGCGCGCTTGAACTGATGAAGAAATACAGAATTTCAGGACTCCCGGTAACGGATGAAAATAATAAGTTAGTGGGAATTCTCACCAACCGCGACATTAGATTTGAAAATCGCCTTGATATCCCAGTTTCTGAGGTAATGACCAAAGAGCTGGTGACGGTTCCAGTGGGAACACCCTTAGAAGAAGCCGAAAAGCTTTTTCACCAGCATAAAGTCGAAAAAATTCTAATTGTCGATGAAAATTATCACCTCAAAGGGCTGATTACTTACAAAGACATTCTTAAACGCATTCAATATCCCTTAGCTTCAAAAGATAAATTGGGCAGATTGAGGGTTGGCGCCGCAGTCGGAGTTGGAGCTGAAGTTATGGACCGGGTGGAAGCCCTAGTTAAGGCCGGCTGCGATGTGCTTATAGTTGATACCGCTCATGGGCATTCCCAGCGGGTGCTCGACACGGTCAAACTCATAAAGCACAAATACCCCGATATTGATCTGGTAGCTGGAAACATCGCCACCACTGAGGCAGCTGAAGATTTAATTAAGTTAGGGATAGATGCAGTCAAGGTGGGAATTGGACCCGGTTCTATTTGCACTACCAGGGTGGTAGCTGGCATTGGTGTCCCCCAGATCACTGCCATTTCAGATGTTTACAAAGTTACCAGCAAAAATAATATCCCTCTGATAGCCGATGGCGGTATCAAATATTCTGGTGACATAACCAAGGCCATAGCGGCTGGTGCTTCGACCGTCATGCTGGGGAACCTCCTCGCCGGAACGGATGAAGCCCCAGGCGAAGTGGTAATTTACCAGGGGAGGGCTTATAAAACTTACCGGGGAATGGGCTCGCTCGAAGCTATGAAAGAAGGAAGCCGCGACCGTTACTTTCAGGACACTGTTTCCGAAACCAAGCTGGTTCCAGAAGGAATTGAAGGTCGGGTCCCTTATAAAGGCAGTGCCGTTTCTATCGTTCAAATGCTCGTCGGCGGATTAAAAGCCGGTATGGGTTATGCTGGCTGCCGAACGATTGAAGAGCTGCAGAAAAAAGC
This sequence comes from Candidatus Aminicenantota bacterium, assembly GCA_002877915.1. GTDB lineage: Bacteria > Acidobacteriota > Aminicenantia > Aminicenantales > Saccharicenantaceae > Saccharicenans. The sequence goes on along the minus strand of PNJE01000184.1, from coordinate 6,698 downwards.
TAAATTTATAAAGATTACCCCCGCCGCCCTGCGAGAAAGCCATGTCCATGATGTAATTATTACCAAAGAAGCACCTAACTATCACGTGGAATAAATCGGCCAAATCAATTTTTTACTAACTTTATTTTATTATTTCCATCGAGAAGCACAATTTTCGGCAGGTGAAATTCCACTTCTTCCTCGGTCAAGAGGCAATAGGAAGTAATAATGATGACATCTCCTGGCTTAGCTTTGTGGGCCGCAGCTCCATAAACTCCAATTTGACCGGAGCCGGCTTCTTCTTTTATCAGGTAGGTAGAAAATCTTTCCCCATTAGAAACATTATAGATTTCCACTTTCTCGAACTCTCTCATTCCAGCCGCTTTCATTAAATTCTCATCTATTCCCAGGCTGCCTTCATAATGAATATCGCTCTGGGTAACTATTGCCCGATGAATCTTGGATTTTAAATATGAAACCATCATTTCTCCACCTCTCCTGAAATAAATCTTAAATTATCTATAAGCCTCGTCCGGCCAACATAAACGGCCAGAGCTATCAGGACATCACGGTCTAACTTTTCTACTTTTTCCAGGTTTTTCAAATCCACAATTTCTACATAATCAACTCTGGCCAGTGGTTCCTGCTCAATTAGCTCCAGCATCCGGCGCCTTATTATTTCTGCATTCAATTCCCCTTTTCTGATAAGTTCCGCGGCCAAATCTAAACTGCGGTTCAGCGCCAGGGCAGCCTTCCTTTCCTCGGGACGGAGGTAGGTATTTCTCGAGCTCAGCGCCAGACCGTCAGGGTCTCGAATAATCGGTCGGGGAATAACTTTTACCGAGAGATTCAAATCTTCGACCATTTTCTGGATAATGATTACTTGCTGGGCATCTTTCCAGCCAAAATAAGCTTCATCCGGTTGAACAATATTGAAGAGCTTCAGGACAACAGTACAAACACCTCGAAAATGTCCTGGCCGAGAGCGGCCGCACAACTGGTCCTGCAATTCCTTTACCTCAACGTAGGTTTTATAGCCTTCAGGGTACATTACCTCCACTGGCGGATAAAAAATCAAATCCACCCCTTCTTCCAGCAAAAGCTTCTGGTCACGTTCAAGGTCCCGGGGATAAATCTGGTAATCTTCATTTGGTCCAAATTGAGTCGGATTTACGAAAATTGAGACAACCGTCCGATCTGTGCGCTTCTTTGACTCTCGAACTAAGCTCAGGTGTCCTTCATGGAGATAACCCATAGTCGGGACAAAGCCAATTTTAAAACCGCTTTTTTTCCAGTCAGCTACTTTTTGCCTTACTTCTTCAATTGTTTTGGCTATTTCCATCTTGCTTTCCTTTAAGACCTATAAAACTTAGATTACCTTAAATTTTTATTCCTCCCTCCCCCGGCCCATCCCTAAAGCCGGGGAAAATTACCTCCTGGGCTGCTTCTTTCCTTCCCTTTTTTCTTTCAGTACTTTCTCCTTCACCTTTTTAGCGAGTTCAACTTTTTCTGGTTTTAAATGATAGCAATGCTGGTCTTCGGGGTAAATTCCTTCGCGGACTTCCATCAGGTACTGGCCAACTGCCTGGCTTATTTGTTGCTCAAGCTCGGCATATTTTTTTACAAAACGCGGCAAATAACCGCTGGTCAACCCAAGCATATCATTGACCACCAGTACCTGGCCATCGCAATCCGGCCCAGCCCCTATCCCTATGGTAGGAATTTTCAGGGTGGCAGTAATTTCCTTTGCCAGTTCCTGCGGCACTGATTCCAGGACAACGGCAAAGGCTCCAGCTTTCTCCAGCTCCAGGGCTCCCCGGAAAACCGCTTCCGCCTGTTCTTCATCTGTTCCTTGAACTTTAAAACCACCTATTTTTCTGACGGATTGCGGGGTTAAACCAACGTGTCCCATAACCGGGATTTCGGCTTCGACCAGAGCTTCAACTATTTGAAGCCGCTGCCGGCTGGCTCCTTCCAATTTAATGCCATCGGCTCCTGCTTCTTTTAAAAATCTGGCCGCATTTCTAACTGCCTCCGCTGGAGATAAATGAAAAGATAGATAGGGCATATCTCCTATGACCATCGCTCGCTTCCGGGCCCTGGCCACTGCCTTCGTATGATGGATCATTTCCTCCATAGTCACGGGCAAGGTATTTTCATAACCAAGGACAACCATCCCTAAGGAATCACCTACTAACAATATATCCAGACCACATTCATCAAGAATCCTGGCGGTGGGATAATCGTAGGCCGTTAAAACTGTTATTTTTTTCTTCTGCTTTTTAAGCTCCTGCAAATAACATACGGTAACCTTTTCGGATGCTGGCTGAGGCATATTTTTCTCCTTTCTTTATCCCCGGCCATCCGTTAGGCTCGGGGTAAAGATTTTAGCCCGGTTAAAGGCTGGAAACGAGTCTCAGTGCTCGGCCTGAACCTCTGAGCTCATTCTGATTTTATCACTTTTTAATGTTTTTTGCTCGGTAGCTCTGGGGCACATAGAAAAGCGTGCCTTTTTTAAGCTGTTTGATTTGTTCAATTATATCCCAGACCTCTTCTTCCTTATTGAGGTCAAGGTCATCCGCTTTGATTACCAGAAGCGGGGTGGCTTTATAATTAAAGAAAAAATAATCGTAAGCTTCGACTAGGTCTTCCAAATATTTTTCTGATATATTTTTTTCAATCTGGTCACCTTCTTTGTCTAAGCGCTTCTTCAGCGTCGGCAGAGAAATTTGAAGATAAATAACCAGGTCTGGTCTCGGAACCCGGTCAGATAAAAGGCTGTAAATTCTTTCATAAACCAGCAGCTCATCATCAGTCAAAGTCTGGTAAGCATAAATTTTATCTTTTTCAAAAAGGTAATCACAGATTATTCGATCAAGGAAAAGGTCTCTCTGTAGCAGCCGAGACTGCTGATGATACCTGTTAGCCAGAAAAATTAACTGGGTTAAAAAGGCGGCTCCTTCCTTCTCATTATAAAAATCTTTAAGATAAGGATTCCCCGGCTGATCCAAGACTAACTGTCCACCAATTTTCTGAGCCAGAAGATGAGCCAGTAATGTTTTTCTGGATTTAAAAACACCTTCTACCGCTATGTGTCTGAAAACTATTTCCTCTCCCGGTTTCATGGCCCCTTCCGTTTAAAGCCGGTTATTGCCCACGTTCTACCGGGATTACCAGCCAGGCAATAAGGTAAAATAGAATCATCGGCAGAAGGCCGGTCATTAGGTCTACGGCGACGAAAATCAATCTAACTAAAGAAACATCCAGGTCGAAATATTCTGCCAATCCGCCGCAGACTCCGCCCAGCATTTTTTGTTTGGTTGAACGGAATAATTTTTTTGCCATTTTCACCCTCTTTGAAACCAATCCTTATTTTACCCAAATGGCCATATTTTACAACCGGTAATTTTAGAAGTGGCTTTTTTATTGACTAAAATGGCTAATTATGTTATCCGTTTAATCTCAAAAAATTTCAGAGGAGGTTAATATGAACGGCTGGACCGGAAATATACTCAGAATCAATTTAAGTAATCGCACTCATAAGGTTGAAAGTTTCGGCGAGGAATTTGCTCGAAAATGGGTTGGAGGCCGGGGCTTTGCTCTTAAAATTTTATGGGATGAACTGAAGCCGGGGATAGACCCGCTTGGTCCAGAAAACAAGCTAATCGTTGCCGTCGGACCAATCGCTGGAATTCCTGCCCCTAATACTGGCAAGACCGTGGTAGCTGCTAAGTCTCCCTTAACCGGCGGCTATGGAGACGGAAATCTGGGAACGAGAGTGACCGAGCAGATGAGGAAAGCTGGATATGACCTGATTATTTTCGAGGGGCAGTCGGATAAGCCCGTTTATGTTTATATTGAAGATAGTAAAGTCGAATATCTTCCGGCTGATGAAATATGGGGAAAGGGGACCTATGATACTCAGAGCTGGCTTTATAAAAAATATGGAAAAGGCGCGGGTATTCTGGTTATCGGCCAAGGAGGAGAAAATCTGAATCTTTATTCGATGATTCGCAGTTTAGAGGGAAGAGCTGGCGGACGTCCTGGAATAGGTGCCGTTATGGGCTCCAAAAAACTCAAAGCCATAGTCATCAAAGGTTCAAAACCTATTCCCGTTGCTGACCCAGAAGGAATGAGGAAACTGGGGCTCGATGACTTAAGAAAGGTTGGTGAAATTGACAAAAAGACTGGCTGGTCAATCCAGGGAACTACTGGCGTGCTGGCCTGGTGTAACGAAGTAGCCGCTCTTCCAGTTCGTAATATGCGCAAAACCCATCACCCTGATGCCTGGAAAATTGATGGCGAAAGATTGAATAATGCCCGGGTAGCTACTTACGGCTGTCCTAACTGCACCATGAGATGCGGAATAACTATTCTGGACCACGAAGGGCACGAATCAGAGCTGGATTATGAAAATATCGGCTTGCTGGGCAGCAACCTGGAGATTTTTGAACTGGACCAGGTAGGCTCTTTAAATTATCTATGCGATGACTATGGTCTTGATACTATCTCGGCTGGTGGAACCTTGGGGTTTTACGCCGATGCCATTGACCATGGCGCTATCAAGGGCAATTTTAAATTCGGCGATGCCGAAATGGCCAAGAAATTATTAGGCCTGGCCGCCAGGCGAGAAGGAGAAATAGGCAACTTGCTGGCTGATGGTAGCCTGAGAATGGCCAAGAAAATCGGTCATGGTTCTGAAGCCTATGCCATGCAGGTAAAGGGATTGGAAATTTCAGCCTATAATTGTAAATTTATCCCGGGCATGGCCCTGGCTTTCGGCACAAGCCCAATTGGTGCTCATCATAAGGAAAGCTGGGTCATAACCTTTGAACTCAAGCAATCACAGCGGGATTCCTATGGTCCGGAAAAAGCAGCCAAGGTTATTGAACTTCAAAGAATTCGCGGCGGTCTGTTTGAGTTCATCGTGGCTTGCCGCTTCCCCTGGATTGAACTCGGCTGGCCGGTAGAAAATTATGCTATCTACTTCAATAAAGTGACAGGCCTTAACTGGACAGTTGATGACTTTTGGAAAGTAGCCGACCGCATCTATGCCCTGATGAAATTCTTCTGGGTTAGAGAATTTCCGGATTGGAATAGAACAAAAGACTACCCCCCGATGGTCTGGTTTGACCCGAGCAATGCTGACACTGAAGGGCCGATTGCCGGGAAAGTACTGGAGCTTGATAAATACAACCAGTTGCTGGATTACTATTATGAGCAAAGGGGTTGGGACAAGCGCGGCATCCCCACCAAGAAAACAGCCGAAGCCCTGGACCTTAAGGACGAAGCAACCGAAGTGGAAAAATACACCAAGTTAGAATAGAGAAAAATTGAAAAAGATTTGAGATAAGTAAAAAGATAAATTATAGACCTGAGCCAGCTTGTTACTAAGAAAGTTGGGGTGCTTAAAAATCAAGAGATATAGTCGGGCGGTTATTTTTACGGTTAAGAAAAAATAATATGAAAATAAAAAATAATATGTGAAAAAGAAGGCTCTTCTTTTGTTGGTTGAAACGAGGTTGGCCAGAGATGGAGTGGGGCGGGCAAAATTTTGATTAGCTTATTGAAGTTTTTGTGATTGAGCAGTTCATTGATTGACTGTTTAGCCGCAGGCTCCGTACTACCCTGCTATGGCTGCTCTCAGCACTCACAGAAATGCTGGATGAGCCAAAAAAAATATAAGTTAATGACTGTCCAAGGTCGCCAAATTTATTACCTCGCTTATCATCTCGTAATATAATAAAATATTAAAGTACAGGAGACATAGAGACACAAAATGGACAAAAACACCATAAAGGTAACCATTAAGCTCATCGGACCGCTTATAAACCAGGTTGGTTTCTCTGAAAAATTGGTGGAAATGCCAGAAGGGGTGACGGTAGAAAAGCTGGTTTCCACTTTGCCGCTTGACCCCAACCGCCCGAAGATCATAACCAAAAATGGACAGGCTGTTGCCCCGAATGTAGAGCTCAAGGATGGCGACCGTATTGCCATCTCCCCGATTTATTCTGGCGGGTAACGGTTTTTAGGCTCACCAAGCCCCCTCTCAAGTGATAGCTTAAAGCAAAGAGAAATTTATTAGTTGCCTGCAGGTTTTCATTGAAAGATAAACAACGTTCATGCCTTTATAATGTCTTAATTTAAAAGCACCCCAGCGTGGTTAGATTGATAATTGTTTTAATATAATCAATTCAAAAATGATTAATTTTTTTGAGAAATTTAATAATTTAAAATCCCCATGATACTTAAAAATTAAAATAATAAGGAAAATTTAGCTTGCAGATTTTGATTCATTTTATTATCTAACCTAAAAATAGGTGATTTTTTTAATTATCCAAAAAAATTAAAGATGATAAAATAATTTGTTAAATTAAAAAAAATGCCTTTAAGAAAGGCACAAACGAATAATAAAAATCGGAGGCCATAAATATGATAAAAGAAAGAGTATGCCCAATCCTCATCGCGGGAAAATTCTGCGAAGCTAATTATAACGAAACTTTTCAGGCTTATAACCCGGCTACAAGCGAGAAGTTGCCCGAAATTTATCCGGTTTCAGAATGGGCAGACTTGGAGAAAGCACTGGAAGCAAGCCATCGGGTGAGGTTGGAACTGGCCCGATGTCACCCGGATAAAATAGCAGCCTTTTTTGATTTGTACGCCGACCTTCTCGAAAAAAACCGAGAGTCAATTGTCCGGCAGGCCAATTTGGAGACGGC
>PNJE01000120.1 GCA_002877915.1 Candidatus Aminicenantota bacterium | reverse complement strand
GCCCCGACGATTCATTAACTATAATTTTGAAGAACCGCTTTTTATCTCTACTTGAAGACTGGGAATAGGTCTAATTGAATAATTATTCACTCTTAATAACGCCTCGAAGTCTACCCAAACAGAAATAAGAATAGACAATAATTCTCAGAATTGCTTTATAAGATAGATACAAGATAGAGGCCCTTTAGCTAATAATAAAGAAACCAAATCATCATTTTAATCTTTATTTTATTAATCTGGCTGGCTAATATTCTAAGGCTTTTCCTTGGGCCGGGTTGATATCCCCAGAGCAACATAAAGCGGGCAAAAAGCTATCAAGCTGGTAATCAAGAATATAATTATTAGAATAACAAATAAATAAGCTATTGCTCCCTGAACTACTCTGGTAAATACCAGTATAGCCATAACCACGGCCAGAATCGTCCGGATGGTGCGATCTAAAGCCCCCATATTCTTTTTCATTCCTGCCCTCCTTCCAAATTTTCTTTGATTCTATTTTAGACTAACTCTAATTTTAGGCCAAGAATTTATTTTCCCTGATAATTTTCAGTTAAAAACGATAATTTATGTTTTGATTTGTAAACATTCTTAATTTTTATCATCAGTTTAGCCAATTAAATGAAGGCTAATCTTCTTCCTCATACCAAGGTTTGATCTTTTTCGGCTTATCATTAATTGGATCAGCATCCATTACCCACATTCCCCGCCCATGAGTGGCAATAACAATCATATTATCGCGCGGATGAATAATAAGATCATCGACATAGGTAGAGGGAAGATTCCCACCCAGAACGTACCAGGTTTTCCCCTGGTCTTTGGATACATAGACGCCAATATCTGTTCCCACATACAATATATTTTGATCTACCGGGTCTTCTCGAATAACATTAACCGGTCCAAGGGGAATCCCTTTTCCGATATCAACCCAGGTCTGACCAAAGTCCTTAGAAACCCAAATGTAAGGAGCAAAATCATCGTCAGCTCGACCTTGCTGGGTCAGGTAAACCGTGCCCACCGGCGGTAATTTCTTTCCAGGTTTTCCCTCCGTCCCTGGTTACAGAAACCCGGCCATCATCAGTGCCGACATAAATCAATCCGTACATAAGAGGCGATTCTGAAATAGCAGTTATAGTATGGTAAGGAATATCACCGCTTTCTTCCGGGCGATAATAGCTCAGGTCCGGGCTAATTCTTTCCCAGGTATCTCCTCGATCTAAAGACCGGAAAAGATACTGCATTCCTAAATAGACTATATTGTGATTATGGGGAGAAAGAATGAAATGAGCCAGCCATTGACCCCGTAATCTGGGCTCATCGGGATAAACCCGCGGGACAATTAGCTTAGTGCGCTCCGGACCCTTCAACCTTAAATCTGTCCGGGTTAGATTACCGTAAAAACCACAGGAATAAACAATATTAGGATTGGTTGGGTCAATCGCGTGATGGGAGCCTTCACCTCCTGGGGCACTTTCAAATTCAATCGGTCGGATATTGTCTCGACCCCGGCTCAGATCGACTGGCGCTCGAAAGCTGCCGTGATCCTGCATCGAGCCATAAACATGAAACGGCGTGTCCATATCATAATTAACATTGAAAAACTGGCAAACAGGAAGGGTCATTCGGGTATTTCTCCAGTTCTTCCCGCCGTCATAAGAAATTTCCAACCCGCCATCGTTGACATTGACCAGGTAGTTGGAATTTTCCGGATCTATCCACAAGCCGTGATTATCCACATGGTAAAGGCTTTCAATTTCGGTAAAAGTTTTACCTCCATCCCGGGAGACACTCATCGGGACTCCCATAATATAAACTACCTCCGAATTATTGGGGTCGACCTTTATCTGGCCAAAGACCCATCCATAAGTGCCAGAATGCCTTTCTAAATATTTTTTCATCGCTTCGGTCGTAGGAGCTACCAGCCGCCAGTTTTCTCCGCGGTCATCGGAGCGATAAACGGTGGCCCCTTTAATGATGCCGGTTGACGGCAGGCCATAAACATCCTTTTTTTCTTCTTCTGTTGGCTGCCGACCGATTTCGTAGTTATCAACCAGGGCATAGAGAGTTTCTGGCTTAGATAAGCAGATGGTTAGACCGATTCTTCCCCTGAATTTAGGCTCGGGTAACCCGTTATTAATTGGTTTCCAGGTATTCCCTCCGTCAACTGTTTTCCAGATACCGCTACCGGTATAATTAGGTTCATTTCTGGGATCATTCCATTTTTCCCTGATTCTCTGCCAGGTAGCGGCATAAAGTATCTGACTATCTTTTGGATCCATGATCAAATCAATGGCTCCAGTCTGATCATTGATATAAAGAACCTTTTTCCAGGTTTTTCCACCATCCTCTGTCTTATAAACCCCCCGCTCCTGGTTAAATGTCCACTCATGACCGGAGGCCGCCACATAAACTATGTTCGGATTAACGGGATTGATAACTATTCGGGCAATGGTATTGGTATCTGTTAACCCCATATGTTTCCAGGTTTTTCCACCATCTTCTGATTTATATACTCCGCACCCCGGATGAGAACTCCGGAAGATGTTAGCTTCACCTGTTCCCACCCAGATTAAATTAGGATTGGTTGGACTCAAGGCAATTGCCCCGATAGAAGTCGATAACTCTTGATCAAAAATCGGAACCCAGGTTGTTCCTTCATTATCGGTTTTCCAAACTCCTCCGGAAGCCGTAGCTACATAGATAGTATAATTTTTACCTTTGGGTGTAACCACCGCCATGCCGGTGCAACGCCCGCTAACATTAATCGGCCCGAGAAATTGCCATTTTAAACTGGCATAAGGAGTGGTCTTTTTCATCTGAAGGTGCTCTTCAAAACCTTTAAGCCTTAATTCTGGAGGAGTATTTTGAATCGACTGTGGTTTTTTTGGCTGAGCATAAGTTCCGCGGTAAATGGTCAAGAGGCTGGTTAGAAATAATACCCCCAAGCAAATATAATATTTTATCCTGGTCATGAGATTCTCCTTTCTATAATTAATGACCACTTTCTCTTTTTAACAAACTAAATAATTTTTATCAATCTTAATTGCCATCTCCCCGCTATACCCTATCTCTATTTTTCAGGCTTTGTTTTTTCTTTCTGGCTTTCTTTTTCTTCTTTTTCAACTACTATCGTCAGATTACTGGCGAGAGCAGCCAACCCCCCAACGGCTGCCCAGACTGGGGCAATCAGTGTTCCTACCAGGCCAACAGTCAAAGGAATTTCCATGAAAACTTTTCCCTCTTCTGTTTTAAAAATGATTCGGCGGGCATTACCTTCTCTAATAATTTCTTTGATTTTCTCAACGATTTCTGACCCTGAAACTCGGAATTCTTCTGTTCTGGTCTTTTTGTCTTGCATTAAAACCTCCTATTTAACTTAACTCAATCTTGATTCTTCTTCCACAAAATCTCTGGCCAAAAATATCTGAACTAATTTAAATTCAACTAAATTTTCTCAAAAATCCGCCCCCGCCGCCACCTCCTCCACCACTAAACCCTCCGCCGCCACCAGAAGAATAATGAGCGGCCTGAGTTCCGGCCTGATTAATAGCTGCTGCCGCCCTCTCAATTGAATTTATTATTGAAGTAATTGAATTCGATGAATGATTAAAGGAAGAAGCCCCCACGGCGGCTATCCAGCCGGTATTGGTGGCCTGGCTGTTCTGCAAAATTAAGGGCAGCATCTTAGTTAGTTTTTTAGCTTGCCCAAAAAGAATGGCAAAGACCAAATATTGGTCCCACAGTTTATAGGCTTCGGGTGGAATTTCCTGGAAATCGGAAAAATCATGCAGAAATCTTTCCAAGGCTTTCCAGAGTTCATTTTCTCTGGCCCAATCTCTTCTTCGTCTCTTTAACCGCGGAGAGAGAAGAAGGGAAAGGATAAAAAGAACCGGACTAAGGCTTAAGATGGCTACGACCAAGGAAAAAATCAGAAAAAGATTATAAGCTTTGAGGCTGGCCGGCTCAATGAATCCCAGCTTTTTGGCTTCCTGGTCAACTTCTTTGGTCCAGCTCCGGAAAAAAGATTGAAATTCAGCCGGAACTTTCTTCAAGTAATTGACGATATCATCCAGCTGAACGGTGGTTCCAGGAGCAACGTTATTAGTTCCTACTTGATCGAAAATGAATTCCAAGACCTGTTTTTCAAATTTCTTTAAGTTAACATCAGACCGGTAGGGCTTTTTTAAAACAAAAAGAGTCTCTTCTTTTATTTTCTGTCCGAACAGAGTTTTTACCATAGTCGGGTGGCCTTTTATTTCCATGTATCCACGACGGGCCAGATCAAATATCGTAGCAGTAAAAGCTACTGGCTGGGCTTTCTCTCCTTCTCTCCTTAAAACCTGCACCAGAGCTGGGCAGAGATCAGAGGGAATCTGCCGAAAATATTCGGGAATATCATTAAATCTATAATCTTTTCCAATTTTCTCCCAAATGATCAAATAAAGAATAAGCCAAATTAAAGGCCCAATTATCTGCCAGAAAATCCAACCGGTAACTCCAATTCTGGCCAATTTTTCAGTATTTTCTCTTTTTCTCTGCTCTTTTTTTATGGCTTCTATGGTTTTTCTGACATACTCAGCTTCTTCCTCTTTAATTTTTTCCTTAGTATAGCCCTCAGCTTGAACCCCATTGACCAGCCCGGCAGGCCAGACTACTCGAATTTCAAAAAATTGCCCGGCCCGGATATTAGCCGCTTTAAAGCGAAAGGTTTGCCCATCTACGATTTCAGACTTTCCGGAAAGCGGTCCATGGCCATAAATTAAAACCTCATCTGGAGTCTTAACTTTTTCTGGCAGATGAACTGTAACTTCAGCCCGGGCTGTTGGACGATTCACCTGGCTGCCAATTACCTGCCAGTAAAGCTCACTGATTTCTCCATAATTCAAGATAGCCTGGTTTACTCGATAAGAAAGATGAAAGGTCCGACTTTCATTCACGGCTCTAAAGCTCCAACGGGCCTGAAATTGCCCCTGGCTGATAGCCGTTTCTACTGGCAGTTCTTTTCCCTTTTCATCCTGAACCCGGAAATCGGTTATTTCAATTAGCCGGGAGTGGTCAGAATTCCGACGGGCAGACAGAGGAATCCAGATCGAGGCCCAGGAAAATTCTCCCTTAAATTCAAAGGTTAAAAATTCATCTACTTGAAATGAACCATCCTTCTGAATATAAAGATCAGCCCTTAACTCAGGAAAATAAAAATTTTTTTGGTCGGCCCCAGACAAGAATTCTGTACCCAGAAAGACAAATATAAAGAAAAAAATAAAAAAAGAAAGGATTTTAATCGAAGATTTATTATTCCTCATAGATTTTATCCTGTATTTTTAATTCTACTAATTAAAACTAGGGAGTTCATCTCTCAAACAAAAATAATTTTCTCCCTTTTAATCTCATCGACAAAAGGGAAATAAAGGCTCAGCGGGAGATCATTTTCTTATAGACGTGTTCCAGCAAAAACACCTTGCTTTGAGGTTCCAGGTCAACAAATTCCAGTCCCATTTCAAAAATTTCGTCATCAAACAGGCTCTTTACCCACCGGACTTCGGCAATTCCGGAGACTAATTTTTTGGAATCAGATAGGGCTATCTCCAGCTTGACCCTGGTTTTTACCGGAAGGGGGGAATCTGTCATCACTCTAATGCCGCCAACCGAAACATCCCGGGAAAAGGAATAAAAAGATTCCTTTAGTTCATCATTTTCAGAGATAATCTGGATTATAACCTTGTTCTCTTCGTCGAGCCTTTTTTCTCGTCTTTTTTCAATTGACAGAATAGCCGGCCTCCTCAACCTTTGGTTAACCACTAAATAACATAATTCTATTATATTCTGCAACTATTATTTTATTTTTCTGGCGGAATCAAAATAATTGACAAAGAAATTTAAAAAAAATATTCTGCTTTTTAATATAAAAAATTAAATGACTATAAGGAGAAAAAGATGGATGTCAAGGCCAGATTGAGCGCAATGATGTTTCTGGAGTATGCTATCTGGGGCTCCTGGGCTCCAGTTCTATCTGCCTATCTGCAGAGCAACTTACATTTTAATGGAACCCAGTTGGGATTGATTTTTAGCCTTCTGCCCTTAGCCACTATTATTTCACCTTTCCTTGGAGGACAATTAGCCGATCGGTATTTAGCCAGTGAAAAAGTTATTGGTTTGCTTCAACTGGTTGGAGGAATTCTTCTTATAATAACTGCCAATATAACTGCTTTTAAGCCAATGATGTGGTTAATGCTCCTTTATTGCTTGGTTTATGCTCCAACCCTGGCTTTGACCAATTCTATTGCTTTTATTAACCTGAAAAATTCTGAAAAAGAATTTGGGGCTATTAGAGTCTGGGGAACCATTGGCTGGATTGCTGCTGGCTGGATTCTGGCCGGTTGGCGCTGGCTGGCCAAGTCGCCCGAGGGAGTTGCTCTCAGGGGTGACACACTTTTGTTAGCCGGTATTTTTTCTGTCCTGATGGGCTTTTATTCCTTCAGTCTTCCTCATACTCCCCCTAAGAAAGATACCGCCAAGCCCTGGGCTTTTCTCGAAGCTCTGAAAATGTTGAAGGATAAGAACTTTCTTATTTTCGCCATTATTTCTTTTATTGTTGCCACCGAGCTCCAGTTCTATTACGTCCTGACTTCTCCTTTTCTAACTCAGTCAGTGGGAGTAAGTCAAAAATCTGTTTCCTTTGTTATGACTATAGCCCAATTTGCTGAGATTTTTGTTATGGCTTTCCTTCTTAGCTGGGCTATCAAAAAATTCGGTATGAGAAAGACTATGACTCTTGGCATCCTGGCTTGGCCAATTCGTTACATTATTTTTGTCATTGGGAAGCCCAGCTGGCTGGTGATTGCTTCCTTGGCACTTCACGGTTTCTGCTATGTTTTCTTTTTTACCGCCGCTTATATTTATGTAGATAACATCGCCCCGAAGGATATAAGGCACTCGGCCCAGAGCTTAATTGCCACCATCATCCTGGGATTTGGAAATTTCATTGGGAGCCTGTTCTGCGGCTGGATCCAGGATTTATTCACTAATCAGAGTGGCCAAGTCAACTGGAGAGGAACATTTTTAGTACCGACAATTTTAACTATTGTCTGCCTGATTATTTTTGTGGCCTTTTTCCGAGAAAATAACAAGAGTGTGCCGGAGGTAATCGAGGCTTGAGATAAATTCTGAAATATATTTTATAATTAAAATAAAAAATAAGAGAAAGGAGCCTGAGTTATGAGCATTAAAAAGAAAACCCTGGGTGTTGGCTTTATTGGTGGAGGATTTATCACCCGCTTTCATCTTCGCTCCTGGATAGGAGTAAGAAAAGCGGATGTCCTGGGAATTTTTGACGTCGACGAAAAGAAGGCCCAAGAAGCCGCTGCTTTAGCCCGAAAACTCAAAGTGGGAGAGGCCCGACCTTATAAATCAATAACTGAAATGGTGGCTGATCCGGAAATTGATGCCCTGTGGATCTGCTCGCCTAATTTTACCCGGAACGAAGTAATGGAAGAAATTACTGAAGCTATACTTCGAGGAAAAGGTGAATTGATCGGGGTTACCTGTGAAAAGCCTCTCGGCCGAAATGTTAAAGAAGCCCGGAAGATGGTAGAATTAGTTCAGAAAGCTGGCTTGCTCGATGGCTACCTGGAAAATCAGGTGTTCTCGCCGGCAGTGGTCAAAGGAAAGGAAATCATCTGGGCTCGAGGAGCCAAACTCTGTGGCCGTCCTTATTTAGCCAGAGCCGCCGAAGAACATAGTGGCCCGCATATGCCCTGGTTCTGGGAGGGACAGCTTCAGGGAGGAGGAGTGCTCAATGATATGATGTGTCACTCAGTAGAAGAGGCCAGGTTCATGCTCACACCGCCCGGGAGCAGCCGAGAAGAGCTTACTCCAATTAAAATTTCAGCCTATGCTTCTTGCCTCAAATGGCAGCAGCCTGCTTATGTAGAACATCTAAAGAAAATTTCCGGAGGAAAACTTGACTATGCTAACCGGCCAGCGGAAGATTTTGCCCGTTCCATTATTGAATACCAAGATAAGCAGGGCCATATCTTGGTAGTGGAAACAAGTACTTCCTGGTGCTACGTTGGAGCGGGACTGCGGCTAACGATGGAACTTTTGGGGCCAGAGTATTCTCTCCAAATAAATACCCTCGACTCTGGTCTTAAGGTTTTCTTCAGCCGCCAAGTGAAAGGGAAAGCTGGTGAAGACCTGGTGGAAAAGCAAAATGCCGAAGTCGGCCTCATGCCAGTAATCGGCAGTGAAGAACATGAATATGGCTATACGGCTGAAAACCGCCACATGGTAGAATCTTTTCTGGAGGGGAAAAGACCGGCTGAAAATTTCAACGATGGCCTGAATGTAACTGAGCTTTTAATGGCCGCCTACATGAGCATCGAAAAAGAAAAGAGTCTGCCCTTCCCTCCTCCCGGTCTTGATAATTTTATTCCAGCAGTAGCTAAAGGCGAATGGAATCCAAGGAAAAAGTAAAGCTTTTACAGCTAATTTGAAATTGAAAACTGAAGATATTTAATTTCGGTTTAAAAATAAATTATTTGCCTGAAGGAGGCCAAAATGATCAAAATCAAAAATAAGCTGGTAGCGGTATTTTATTTATTTATCTTTTTTAACCTCAGCCTTTTATCTTTTAGCCAGACCATTCCGGCCCAAGAAAAAGTCATTCCTGAAGAAATAAAACAACAGGTTAAGCAGATAAATTATAATCAGGTCAGGATCAAAAAATTCCCTATCGCCATGCAGTGCTGGACCTACCGCCGTTATACCTTTTTTGAAGCTCTGGAAAAGACCAAGGCTCTGGGAATAGATTACCTCCAGGCTTATCCAGGCCAAAGGATATCAAAAGATTGGCCAGAAACAATAGTCTTTAACCAGCAATTGACTGAGGACCAAATTAATCGGATTAAAGAACGTCTTAATTCCCTGAAAATGCAAGTGGTAGCCTTTGGGGTGGTGAATATGGGGAGAACAGAAGAGGAAATGAGAAAGGTATTCGATTTTGCCCGAAAAATGGGAATAGGCATCATTGTAACTGAACCTCAGGACAATGATTATCCGATCCTAAATAAACTGGTCAAAGAATATGATATAAAAATAGCCATTCATAATCACCCCGAGCCAGCTAAATATGCCTATCCCCTGACTGTCTTAAAATATATAAAAAATCTGGACGAGAGAATTGGAGTTTGCGCTGATACGGGGCACTGGATGCGCGGCGGCCTTGTGCCGGTTGAGTGTCTGCATCTTCTAAAAGGCCGGATCATTGATGTTCACTTAAAAGACCGCAGCGATTTTGGAACTAAAAACGCTGAAGATGTCCCCTTCGGAAGTGGAAAAGCCGGGATTAAGGATATCTTAGCTGAGCTTACCCTTCAGGATTATGATGGCTTTCTAACTATTGAATATGAGAATGAAAAAGAAGTCCTGACGCCAGAGCCGGCTATCAAAAAGGGCCTGGATTATATAAAAAGGGTTACTTATTATGAAGCTTATGAACAGCTCCTCAAAAGATATCATGGCCTTTATGAAAAACATGGCTGGAACCATTATGGACCCGGTTATTTTGAGCTCGATCCTAACACTGGAATCTTGAAGTCACAAGGGGGAATGGGGCTGCTGTGGTACAGTCGGAAAAAGTTTAAAGATTTTATCCTCGAACTCGATTATAAATGCTCTAAAAAAGATACCAACTCGGGAGTTTTTCTGAGGGTGCCTGAAGTCCCCACCAGTGATGACTATATCTATCATTCGTTTGAAATTCAAATTTACGATGCCGGCGAAGGAATCCATAAGACCGGGGCGGCTTATGATGCCGAAGCGCCCAAATTAGATGCCGCCAACCCCCCTGGGGAGTGGAATCATATGAAGATTTCATTTATCGGGAAGCACCTAATAGTAGAGCTTAATGGTCAGAAGATTCTTGACTGGGAGGCCCAACCAAGGGGCAAAGTTCGAGATTTTGCTTCCGAGGGATATATCGGTCTCCAAAATCACGATGGGGAATCGCCCGTTTACTTCAAAAATATTTATATTAAGGAAATAAACACCACTGGGAGCTCCGAATAAGCTCCAAAGCCTGAAAACCTGTAATAATTATACTCGACGGGAACTATAATTTTTAAAAATTAATTTTCAGTCAGAAATCTTTAGAATCCCGGGGTTATAGTGAATTGCCAATGCCACCCTTTAATCGGCCGGTCAAAGGGATAGACATAATCAAAACCGAGCACCAGAACCCCAAACAGATTAGTTCTCAGACCAACTCCAGTACTGGAAACAGGTTTTTTAGAGCCACCAAACCAGGTGGGTTTTTCGTTTGAATACCAGGCGGTCCCGACATCATAAAAGGCTAAAAATTCCAGAGGCCAGATTCCGTAAAACCCCTTGCCGATCCCTAAGACTTTAAAAAGCGGAAATCGCAGTTCGACATTAGCCACTAACATACGGCTGCCAAGAAGACGATTGAAATCGAAGGCCTTTGGATTGTTGGTATCAAATTCATTATAATCAAAGCTCTCATAAGCATAGCCCCGGACCAGGGTCTCATAGCCGATAAACAATGGCCACAGGCGAGGATCTTCTCCCCCACTCCCATACCGGCCATAGTGAAGTACTCGGAAAGCCAGAGTAAATGGTTTTACCGGCATAAAATAGCGTCGGTAGTCGGCCATCACTGTAACAAAATTTAAATTACCAAAGGCCGGTTCAACCTGAAGCAAATAACTCTGACCTATTATCGGGCTGCAAGCTCCAAAAAGTGAGCTATCATAAACTAAAGCCGCCGAGGCATAACCATATTTAATCGAGGGAGAAGCAGGCATAGAAAGATTGTAATAGTCGATCAGCTGGTAAGTGTAAGCATCATAAATGTATCGATAAAGATGATTGTTAAAATCTATTAAATTAAATCCAGCATTAAACTCCAGGCGCATAAAAGTGTTGATAGGATAATTGGCAAATCCTTCCACTTGATAATTAATCTGCCGGTAAAGCATTTCCTCTTCCACATAGACCGGATAATCATTAATCGTGTCATAATAGGCACCATAGGAGCCATAAATATAAGGAACCCTTTGAATTACCGCACCCCAGTTAAGCCGGTTTTGGGAATTTTGATAACCTATAAGAGCATAACTATCGATCAGGTTAGTATTGGTTTGAGCCATAGTCACCAGAGTATGATAGCCAAGCATATCGCTCCAGAAAGCAGCTATTCCCCCGCCGGCATAGGTCCCATAACGGTCAACACCGACGGCCACCGTCGGCTGCGCCAGATAATCCAGTGTCAATTTCGGGTGATAACCAGCGATGGGAAAATCTGTATCCTTTGGCAATCCATAAAGAGGATTACGAAGCAATCCTAAAAGAGCTCCTTCTGGTTGCTCTCTTGGAGGTAATAAGGCAACTGGCCTCTCCCCAAGTTGGGCAATGGTACTCTGGCCAATCAACTGATTAGCATTATCAATCAAATAAATGGAAAAGTACCCATTTTCGTAAACAGACATTGCCAGTTGGTTACTCAATGGAGCATAGGAAATAGCCGGGCTCAAAGGCGTAATTCCGCCAACCCCGGTGAATAAATTGGTAATCTGATAAATCTTCCCATCCTGTAAGTTAATCCGGTAAAGGTCAGTTTTACCCGTATAATCAGATAAAAAATAAAGATCTTGGCCGTCTTTAGACCACTGAGGATTTATGTTTTTGCCAGTCGGAAAAGCCAAGATTCTGGTTACCTCCCCTGAAGCCACATCTAAAATTGCCAGTTCATAATGACCCGGGTCTAACCATTTTAAATTACCGCTGAAACGTTCAGTGACGAACGCAATTTTCCGGCCATCGGGGGACCAGACCGGATGGAGGTCTCCGAAGCTATCATTAGTCATTTGCTTGAGGGTATCGTCTTTTAAGTTATAAATATAAATATCAGTTACTCCTCCGACCAGCCCAGAAAAAGCGATTTCCTGGCCATCGGGCGACCAGGATGGGGCCAATATTTCTCCCAGTTGCGGTAGGTGAATTTCTCTTTCCACTTTGCCTTTAGGAATATTAAAAATGGTAAGGTTTGGCTTTCCTTTTGAGACTGTCCCCAGAACAAATCGTTCTCCCGTTGGATCCCAGGAACCGGCTGATTGAATGAATTCAATACTTTCAAAATGAGGATCAAGGGCAGTGGATGTTAATTTTTTCTTAACTTCCCCCGTCTTGGCATCAGCCAGATATAAATCAACTGAAAAAAGGTCCCGGGAAGACAAAAAAGCCACATATTTACCATCTGGACTGAGGACTGGGGAAACATTATATACATCTTCCTCTGTTCCTTTGAATAAAAGCCGGGCGCATTTGTCAGGAGTTTCAGTTAATGGAACAAAGGGAGCATAAGCCTGTTCGTTAGCCTTCTGCCAGTCTTCTGAAAGCTTTTTCATCGGCAGCCCGAGAACCCCCTGAAGAACAGATTCATAATCGTTGGTCCTGGCTAACATTTTCCAGATTCGCCCAATCATTTCATCTCCCCACCGCCCGCCGATATAGGCCCAAATAGCCTGGCCATATCTATAGGGAAAGTATTTATAATAGTCTTCCAATTTTTTAATTTGCGGCAACTTCTTGTTTTTCCAGGCATCTCTCATCCACATGGAGGTCTCGGCATCAACCGGGCTCAGCTCCGGTATAACGGGCCTCATCTGAATGGCCCTGGCCAGCGATATCATATTGGAAGGCATGAACGAGCTCATGGCCAATAACATGATTGGTTTCAGCCAGGGAAACTCCGTAAGGTAGAACAATTCGCCTTTTAAAAGTTTCTGTAACTCCGCCCGTTCCTTCGCCCATTACTTCAGGAATAACGGTAGTTTGCTGAAACTCTGGACTGCTGCCATAGAGAATAAGAGGCTGCCTTCCCTTGAGTTCATGGTTAAAAATGCGGCTGTAGCGGGCATACCAGCGCTCGGCCATCATAGCTGCTTGCCTGACTACTTCTATATCCTGTTCATAGAAATAAACATCAAAGTGTTTGGTTTTCATTATTTTGAAATTAAACTTCTGATACTGGACTTTATTGCGTCCAAAATACTGGGCCTGAGCGACAGGAATTGACGTTATCACGAAGAGGACTATTATTATCAAGATTAAAATATTTCTCTTAGAAACCATGTTGCCTCCTCTCTTATACCTGTAACTTTTTTCACACCCATATTATAAACTAATTTTTTAAAAAAAAGATGCGTTTTTCCTTTATCGGCTAACCAGGCCGGAAAAACAGGAAAATAAGAATATTTCTCATCTTGGTATTTCCTTAAAATATCATCTGTGATATTTAAATTTCGTGATTAAAATAAAAGAG
>PNJE01000091.1 GCA_002877915.1 Candidatus Aminicenantota bacterium | reverse complement strand
GAGGTGACTACCGGGAGGCCGCAGGTAGCTTACCGGGAAGCCATCACTACCCGGGCTGACTTTGACTATACCCACAAAAAGCAAACTGGAGGAGCTGGGCAGTTCGGACGGGTGATCGGCTATCTCGAACCTTTTGATGGAAATTATGAATTCGTCAACGAAGTTAAGGGTGGTCATATTCCCCGCGAATTTATACCCTCCTGCGATAAGGGTTTCCAGGCTTCATTGCGAAAAGGGCAGCTAATTGGAAGCCCGGTTATCGGGGTCAGGGTTGTCCTCACTGACGGGCAGTACCATCCGGTTGATTCCTCTGATATTGCTTTTCAGATGGCGGCTCAGGGAGCTTTCCGGCAGGCTTATAAAAAAGCCAAGCCCCAGATTCTGGAACCGATTATGCGGGTGGTGGTGGAAACCCCCTCAGAATTCTCGGGAAATGTTTTTGGCAGCCTCAACCAGAGGCGCGGTCTTATTGTTAGCTCGATAGAAGATGGTACCTATTCGAGAATTGAAGCCGAGGTCCCTTTAAGCGAGATGTTCGGTTATTCGACCATCTTGCGGTCATTGACTCAGGGCAAAGCCGAGTTCACCATGGAATTTTTAAAATACAGCCAGGTGCCGGTGGCCGTGGCTGAGAAGCTGATGGAAGAAAAGAAAATGGCCTCTGCGGGTGAAGAAAAAAAAAAAAAATCGCCACCAAGAAAAAGGAGAAATGGAATGGTCCAGAAATCTTTAATTTCAAGAAGCCCAATTAAAACCCTGGAAAAAAATATTAGCGGAGGGGTGGGCCCAGGAAATTTAGGAGTGCTGGCCTCCAGAAAAGGCGTCGGCAAGACCGCCTGCTTGGTCCAGATTGCCTTAGACCGCCTGTTTGAAGAGAAGCCGGTTATCCATGTTTCCTATGCCAGCCGGGTTGATTATATCATCAGCTGGTATGAAGAAATTTTTAAGAATCTGGCTGGCCGGGAAAATCTCAAATCCGCCATGGAAATCCATGACCGGGTCGTCCGAAACCGGGTCATAATGAACTTCCGGCAGGAAGGCCTGCCCACTGAGCAGGTTCTGCGGAGTTTAGAAGCTCTCTTGGGTCCTGGTAATTTCAGGGCTAAAACCATTATTGTTGATGGTTTTGATTTCTATCTGCCGGTCGCTCGGGATCTGGAACTTTTTAAGAAATTCGCCGCCGAACATCAGTTAGAATTTTGGTTTAGCTGTTCTTTGCGAGGGGAAGATTCTTTATTTGATGAACACGGGGTGCCTTTTGTCCTTAAGAATTATCTGGATTTCATTGATATAATCATCACCTTAGAGCAGGATAACAGCCATGTTAAATTGAACCTAGTTAAAGATCATCAGCAAATCTCTGGTAAGAAATTAAAACTGCAGCTCGATCCTCAAACTCTCCTTTTGGACAGGATTTAATTTTCGGCCAAATGAACAAAGTTTAGTAAATCAGCTAATTTTTAAAATACTAACAGAATTTCTTGACTGAAGCTGGCCATCCTAATATGATAGTCGAAGTGAGAAAGCCAGGAATATTTATTAAATTCAATTTTCAGATTCAAAATAAAGTGAATAATCAGAAAGGGAGGTGTCTCGATGCCCAGAAGAATCGGGCTCTTTATCTTAAGCTTTCTTATTTTAACCGCCATGCTGCAGGCAACTTTTAAAAAAGAAGATATTAAAGTTCACCAGCTGGAAAATGGTTTGAAAATCATTTTCTACGAAGATCACACCATTCCGAATGTGGCTTACTATACTTTCTTTAAAGTCGGTTCTCGAAACGAGCGCCCGGGCCTTACCGGAGTCTCTCATTTCATCGAGCACATGATGTTTAATGGCACTGAAAAATTCGGACCGGGCGAGTTTGATCGGATTATGGAATTTTACGGCGGGGCTAACAACGCTTACACCGGAGATGATTTTACCGCCTACACCGATTGGTTCCCTTCCCCGGCTCTGGAAAGAATGATTGAATTAGAAGCCAACCGGATGCAGGGCTTGCTGTTTGACCCGAAAGTTCTTGAATCTGAAAGAGGAGTAGTAGCCTCTGAACGAAGGATGAGTGTGGAAAATAATAATGAAGCTATTCTTTACGAAAATGTTCGGGCAACAGCCATTATGGCTCACCCTTATCACTGGGATGTAATTGGCTGGATGAGCGATATACTCAGCTGGCGTCGGGAGGACATAATTCAGTATTATCGCACCTACTATGCCCCCAACAATGCTGTCCTCGTAGTGGTCGGAGATTTTGATACCCAGAAAGCTCTGGGGCTAATTAAAAAATACTACGAAAAAATACCTTCCCAGAGTCCCCCGCCTCCTATCACCACGGTTGAACCTCCCCAGTTAGGGAGGAAAGAAGTCAGCCTTAAAAAAGAGGCTCAAACCCCATCTTTCCTGGTTGTTTATCATGGCCCGAGCTGCCGGGAGGCTGACTTTTTCGCCCTGTCAATCCTGGAAAAGCCCCTACTTCGGGGAGAAAGCAGCCGACTCTATCGAAGGCTGGTTAGGGAAGAGCAATTAGCTATCTCTGTCTCTGGCGGGATAGATGAAAAAATAGATCCATTCCTTTTCACCATAGAAGTTAAACCCCGACCCGAAGCGGACTTGAACAAAATTGAAAATATAATTGATGAAGAGCTCTCTAAGATAATTAAGTCCGGGATAACGGAAGAGGAATATCAGAAAGCTCTCAATATTATCCGCAGCGATTTTTATTTCGGACTGCAGACTATTTCTGGTAAGGCCAACCTTTTAGGAGCAGCCGAAATCCTCTATGGCAGTTATGAAAAGCTCTTCACCCTTATTGATAATTACACCGCCGTCCAGCGGCCAGAAATTCAAGCCGCGGCCAAAAAGTACTTCCAGGAGCAAAATAAAACTGTAGGAAGGCTAATCCCGCAAGGAGGCAACCAATGAACAGATTATTGATATTTCTCATCATAATCGTTATGCTTATGCCAGTGGTCGCGATGAGTTCATTTAAACTTCCTCAGCCAGAAAAAATCATTCTCGATAACGGATTGACCGTTTATTTCTATAAAAATTCTGAACTTCCTCTGGTTGATTTCAGAATGATTATCAAAGGTGCCGGGACCGCTTTTGAACCTGAGGGGCTTGACGGCCTGGCTAACCTGACCGCAGATCTGATGCTCAAAGGGACGAAAACTATGGGAGCCGAGGCGATCGCCGAAGCTCTTGATTTCATGGGAGCCAGACTGGATATCAGCGCCTCGGAAGAATATGCCTCGGTCAGCGGAGATTCCCTTTCCGAACATTTTCCTCGCTTACTTCAGATTACGGCTGATTGCCTTATGTCTCCAGCTTTTAAAGAGGACGAGTACAAAAAAGAACTCGACAGAAGAATAGATTCCTTAAAAGCAATTAAAGATAATCCCGGTCAAGCTCTCCGCCAGTATTTCCGAAAAGCTTATTTTGGCGAACATCCTTTTGGTCACTTAGCGACGGGCACAGATTCTTCCCTCCAGAAAATGTCCCTTGAGGAAGTGAAAAAATTTTATGCCACCAGGTTCAGGCCCGACCAGGTGCTCATGGCGGTCGTCGGTGATATAACCAGAGAAAAACTGCTTGAGATTCTTAATTCCACTCTCGGCCGGTGGCCCAAACCAGCTACGGCTCCTCTATCCACTAATATACCTCCACTGCCCGTCCCCAAGGGGAAAAAATTGATTCTGGTTGACAAGCCTGATGCCACTCAGAGCTACTTTGCCCTCGGGTCGCCTGGCTATCCGGCCGGAGACAAAATTGCTCCGGTGGCCAGCCTGATAAATACCCTGTGGGGAGGCCGCTTCACTTCCTGGCTGAATACGGAGCTGAGAATTAAAAGAGGATTGACCTATGGGGCCAACAGCAGTTTTCAATCCTGGAAAGCCGGGGGTCTTTTTGCCGTTTCCTCCTACACTAAAAATGATAAAATCGCCGAAATGCTGGATATTACGTTTGACCTGCTAAAAAAGGCTAAAACCAGCGGCTTCAGTCAAGAAGAAGTAGAAAGTGCCAAAAACTATATTCTCGGCCAGTTTCCGCCGACCTTAGAAACCAATGGAGCTAAAGCCAACGCTTATCTGCGGGTCGTCTACTATGGACTGGGCTTTGATTACTACGATAAATACCTCAAGGAAATTACTATAACTGGACCGGAAAGCTTGAAAAAAGCCGCCCAAAAGCTTCTTCCCGGAAATGATTTTGTCCTGGTGGTCTTAGGAAAGGGAAGCGAGGCCAGGAAGCTTCTGGAAAAATTCGGACCCTTCCAGGAAAAGAAAATAACTGACCCGAATTTTTAAACTGGAAGCAGCGATCATAGAAAGAAATGTTTTGTTTGTCGGGAAGAATATAATTTTATTTGCTTTTGGTCTGAATTGGCTTAAAAAATAAACCTGAGTTTGTTCGGCGAATTATTCGTCCCTTTTTATAAAAAATAGCTCTGGCCGAGATAGCCTTAATATAAGATAGATTTATGGAAGATTAATTGCCGATACCCAGAAAATAGCCCATTATTTAAAAATTCACAGGAAGACAGTTCTTATCAGACCTCAATAAGACCCTTGGAATAAAGTCAAACTCTCGGCGATAAGCTACGAATTAAATCAAACAAAAAGCCAGGCTTAAATCTTTGGCCGAGAGGATTTCTTTTCAAGCAGCCGCTGCCTGGTATAAGGTATTAGGCCACCGGCCTCGATAATTGCCTGTCTGGCTTTGGGTAATGGCTCTATTTTAAATTCGCGTCCGGAAGTTTGGTCTATAATTCTGTCTGATAGAATTTCCAGCTCATCGCCTTCCTCGGCTTCAATGGTCGGGCAAACCACCAATCTTAACCCGAGGTTGATGGCGTTCTGCAGGAAAATGCGGGCAAAATTTTTAGCTACAACGACCAGTTCATGACCTTTAAGAGTCGAAGCTGCCTGTTCTCGAGATGAGCCGCAGCCGAAATTCTTTCCAGCCACGACCACGCTGCCCGGTGGGATTTCTCCCCTCTTTAACCTGGCATTAAATTCCGGAAAATCGGCAAAAGCATATTGGGGAGTCTCAGAAGGTAAAACCGTAGCCATAAACCTGCCGGGATAAATTATGTCAGTTGAAATATCATCGCCAAGTTTCAAGACTACCTTAGCCATATTATTTGCCTCCTTTTCTGGGATCAGTGATGTAGCCAGTAAGGGCTGAGGCCGCCGCTACAGCCGGGGAGCAGAGATACACATCGGACTTGGGGTTACCCATCCGTCCTTTAAAATTGCGGTTGGTGGTGGATAAAGCCACCTCTCCGTCCCCCAATGCTCCTTCATGAACCCCAAGGCAGCACCCACAGCCCGGGTTCATAATAACTGCCCCAGCTTTAGTCAGGTCAGCGATATAACCGAGCTTCAGCGCCTGCTGGTAGATCCGAAAGGAAGCTGGAAAGATGAGCATCCTGACGCCCCTAACAATCTTTTTCCCCTTGAGAATCTTAGCCGCTACAGCGAGATCATCCAGCCGCCCATTAGTGCAAGAACCGATGACAATCTGGTCAACTTTAACCTGACCCACTTGGCCTACCGGCCTGACATTATCTACCGTGTGCGGGCAAGCCACCATCGGTTCGAGCTCGGAAACATCAATCTCTATGACCTGGTCATATTCAGCCTCCGGGTCAGGGCCGAAAATCTCTATTTTGCCTTTAACCCCAGCTTCTTCCTTTAGATAGCGCAGAGTCTCTTTATCTGGAGGAACAATTCCTGAAGTCGCTCCGGCTTCAACCGACATATTGCAGATGGTCAAGCGGCCTGAGGTAGGCATTTTTTCAATAGCTGGGCCATGATATTCCAGGACTTTAAAATTAGCTCCTTCCGCTGTGATTTTCCCGATTAAGTAAAGAATGAAATCTTTGGGCAGGACATAGCGGCCAAATTTTCCCCTGGCCACCACTTTAATAGTCCTGGGCACCTCAACATTTAAGACCCGGCCAAGAGCCCAGACTGAAGCCATCTCAGTGGCTCCAATCCCAAAACTGAAAGCCCCCAGCGCTCCATGCGAAGTCGTATGGCTGTCTGTCCCAACGACTACTGTTCCAGGCAATACATATCCGTTTTCAGGTAAAATTTGATGACAGATTCCGCCCTCATCTCCCCTGATATCATGAAATTTTTTAATTTTCTGAGCGGCGACGAACTCCCTGATTTTCTTCTGGTTGGTGGCGGTTTTGGAACTTTCAGCCGGAACGCGGTGGTCAAAAATGATGGCAATTTTATTTGGGTCCCAGACTTTTGGCTTTAAGCCGGTATCTTTGTAAATTTCGAGGAATTGGTTGATTACCAGAGCCGCATTTTCATGCGACATCGCCAAACTGACTTTTGGCTCGATTACTTCCCCGGCGGTTACTTTCTTAAGGCCGGAGGCTCGAGCCAGGATTTTCTCCACCATGGTCATAGCCATTGGTTAATGACCTCCTTCTTTAATTTAAAAACTCAACCAGCTCGACTGGTTAAACGCTGGCTGAGCGTGATTTATAATTTTTTTAAACCCTATGGGCTAAGTTATTTTATCTATCAAAATCAGCTTGAATTATTTATATTTCACCTGGATCTTTTCCTTAGGTAAAAATTCCTCCTCGAGCGCCCGGTAATCCTTCAGGCCGACAAAAGTGGTGTATTCCTCAAAAGAGCTTAACCAGTGAGTCTGTCCGGCAAGAATACCGGTAGGAGAATTTTTTAGCGCAGTGAAAAAATCAGTAAGCGCTTTATGCATAACAAAAATTGAGGCTACTGGAATTGAAACCCGCCCAACACCCATCTTGGCCAACTCGGGAATGGGTATCAGCTCGGTTTTCACCCCAGTAACGGCATCCATCAGGTTGACCGACAGCGGCCCCTTGATTTCTTTCACGGCTCTTTCGATGTCAGCTCTTGACTTTATACCATCGATAAAAGCCAGGTCCGCACCAGCTTCAAGATACAGGTTGCAGCGTCTGATGGCTTCATCCAGGCCAGCAATGGCAAATACATCGGTTCGGGCATTAATGACAAAATCGGGGTCAAGTCTATCCCGCACTTTGGCACAGGCCTTGATTTTACCAACCATTTCTTCAGCTGGAATCACCTCTTTGCCAGCCATGTGACCGCAGCGCTTGGGAAAGACCTGGTCCTCAATGTTCATCCCGGCTACCCCCATGGCTATCACCCGCTCAGTAATCCAGGCCGCATTAATAGCATTACCCCCGCCAGTATCCAGGTCAGCCATAACAGGAATATTGACCGCCTGGACAATATTCCAGGTAAGATCGAGGATGTCCTTCATCTGTACTAAGCCAACATCTGGCTTAGCCAGAAGAGATCCAGCTAAGCCGAAGCCAGAAACCTGGATGGCTTCAAACCCACACTTTTCGATGATTTTAGCGCTCAGAGCATCATGACAACCGGGAACAACCACTGCCCGGCGTTCGAAAATCGCTTTCCTCAAGACTGTTGTTTTTTTCATCCCTTTCTCCTCAGTTGTTAATTTTTAAGCAATTATTATAATAAGAAACATGTTTTTTTACCACCGAAGGTGAAAAGGAGGAAAAGCTGGTTAATAATAATAGAAGCAAGGCCTGGCCAGATTATTTTTTTACCCAGGAAGAGCTGGAAGAATTTGCCCAATTAGGAAAGAAACTCTCATTTAAAGAAATGGCTGATTACAAGAGAAGTTGCCAGGAATTAATAGAGGAAAGAAAACCGAAAGTAAATTGTCCTGTTGAGTGCCCAGAAGTCCAAAACCTTATAGAATGCCGGAGAAAACTCCTGGACCAGAGTTATCAGGCACATGAGAAATGGCTAAAGAAAATAGCTCAAGCCTATGGCCAATCTGCAATTCCGGAAGAAAACACTCTGATTGATGACTTGATTGGTTGATTCAGCTGAAAGCTCAAAACCGTGGCGGAAAAGAATAATTTATACTGATGAAGCTCGCTGGCTAAAGAATAATGAATACAGTTTCTGAATATTTTTTAGGCTGGTATAAAAAGACTTTACCCTCGGCTCGCCGGGCTTTACTGGCTTCTTGCTTCGGCTGGATGCTGGACTCCTTCGATGTCATGCTCTACGCTTTGGTGCTGGCCCACCTTATGAAAGACCTGTCCCTGTCCAAACCAGCGGCCGGATTGCTCGGTTCTTTAACTCTCTTAGCTTCAGCTTTTGGCGGGATAATCTTTGGAGTGGTGGCTGACCGCTATGGGCGGACCGCTGCTCTTCGGGCGAGCATTCTGATCTATTCGATTTTTACCGCTCTCTGCGGGCTCTCCCAGAACGTAGTTCAGTTAGCCATCTTCCGGGTTTTCTTGGGGCTGGGGATGGGCGGCGAATGGGCTTCCGGCGCGGCCCTGGTCTCCGAGTACTTCCCTTCTGAACACCGGGGCAAAGCCTTAGGCTTTATGCAAAGCTTCTGGGCCGTAGGCTATGCCTTAGCCGCCTTAGTTACAGCTATTGTCCTTCCGAAATTTGGCTGGCGGGCCGTTTTTTTTATCGGTATCCTACCGGCTCTTATCGTTTTCTGGATCTGGAACAAAGTGGAAGAGCCGGAGCTCTGGAAAAAGCTGAAGGAAAAAACCTCGGCCGTTACGACTGAAATTACTTCCAGCGTAGAAGCCAAGGAAAACGACAGCGAGAAGTCGGAAGGAGATATAAAAGCAGAAAAAATGACAGCAGTTGAATTAAAATCTAAGGCCGATTCTCAGAGGCAAACGCCTAAAGAAGGGAATAAAGAATATATGAATAATATTTCATATATCACCCGTCAATCAGCAAAATTCTCGGGCCGGCTGCTCAAAATTACTTTGGTCGTCACTCTGATGAACGCCCTAACCATGTTTGCCTGGTGGGGGTTTAATCTATGGATACCCGGTTATCTGTCCCTGAGTCAAAATCAGGGCGGCATCGGTTTGACCACTAAGCATATGTCATCTCTGGTAATCTTCATGCAGCTCGGCATGTGGCTGGGCTATTTAACTTTTGGCTACATCAGCGATGCCATCGGCCGGAAGAAAAGCTATGTTTTTTATCTTATTTCGGCCAGCTTTCTGGTCTTTCTCTATTCGATTGCCAAAACTCCCCTGCTTCTTTTCTTTTTAGGACCGGTGGTGGCTTTCTTTGGAACCGGATATTTCTCCGGGTTTGGAGCTTTAACCGCTGAGCTTTATCCCACCAGCATCAGAGCTACGCTCCAGGGAATCACTTATAACAGCGGCCGAATAGTCTCAGCTATCGCCCCTTTAGCCATAGGCTCCTTAGCTCAGGAAAAAGGATTTCAGACAGCTTTCTGGCTGGTTTCAGCCGCCTTTGTTCTGGCTGCCCTGACCTGGGCTCTGATTCCTGAAACAAAAGGCAAAGAGCTGGATTAAAAGGAATAAAAAAAATAATGCTGGCAATAACCCTGTCACCAGTTTATGCGTACCAGGTTATCAAGCACATTTACCAGAAATAAAAGTGGCGTCCATACAATAACAGGCATCAGGATAAAAATCGCTTTATTTATCACACGGTTCAATTCGGACTTATAAACAATTAGAAGCTTCCGATAAGCAATGAAAAGACAAATAAACGTTATAACAAAAGAAAATGCAGGCCAGAAATAAACACCAGAATTCGAAAGAAAAATTGAAGCCTGGGCTGAGAAAAGTTCTTTGAACTCAGATAAGGGCATAGGAAAGCTACTGGGGGAGACCGCCCTTAATCCCCAGCTCACCTCATCTTCAATAACTAGTCTGCCCATCAACGCCTTGACCAGAAAACCCATCATAGGGACAAAACGGAGCAGAGAATTTGATATGGCGGCAGCACAAAAGAGTGCTGAAGTCTTTTTACTAATGTTTTTCTTGAATAATAAAGCCGTAAACAGCAGGGCAAAAAACCAGTTCGACAAAGGCCCCGCAAGACTGGCCAGAGTCAGCTTACCAGAAATGATATGATTAGTCCTGAAGTCAGGCTCAGACGGCCTTTTACCTGCATCGCCCACCTGGTTAAAACCGGTACTGACTCTGACTCCCTCCAGTTTTGATCCCAGTCCATGAGCACATTCGTGTAAAAAAATAAACAAAAGAAGCGATAAAAACATCAACATTGCCCAGAAAAACCAAAAACGAACAAAAGAGTTGGCCTCGGACCATTTTTTCATCTTTATCCTTATCCTCCCGGCAATAACGGCCATACCCGTTATTTAGATAGTCGCTTCACCATCTTGAGTCCAGCCTTGTTGCTGGTAATAGGCATCAAGGATTTGGCGGTAATACTTAGGATCAATTGCTTTGCCAGCCTGGGGACCAGCAGTCAAAGGTTCTAAGAATTTCGGCGGGATAAAAGCATCGTAGTCGCGCTTTCTTCCCTGCTGGTTATTGACATAGCGCTCAAGAGCATAAATCCTGCGTCCACACTCCTTAAAGGTTTCCGCCGTATATTCAAATCCCGTCAGGGCCCGATACATCTCTAAAAAAGTCGGGGAAATAAAATCTTCAGTGAAAAAATCGCACAATCCCAAAGAATCTGTCAGAGCTTTGCCTACCTGGCTTCCGGCCACATAAGCAGCCAGGTTTTCCGCCCCACTCAGGCCAGCTTCTTCCGCCTGGATGGTCCAGGCAAAGGTGTGGTCTCCGCGCCCTCGGTTAGAAGTGCCATAAGCCGTAAACATGCCCGGAAATACCTTAGGTTCAATGCCCGCATAGCCCAGCCCAGCGTAAGCTGTCGTCAGACAGTGGACAATCTCTTTTGGATTTACTCCGCTTAAACTTGCCAGTAGCTCAGCTATGAACAAGTCAGTCGGTTTAGCCAGCAGACAACCCAGGTCAGTTGTGCCATAGGTTATCTGTTCTAAAGTGCGAATCATGCTCCCAGGATCACCGAAAACTGGAGCATCATTGGACTTTAGAAACCCTTTTTCCGTCAGTTCCATAGTTCCTGCCATCACACTGCCGAAGGTCATAGTATCAACACCGTATTCATTGCAGAGATGATTCAGATAGAAAATGGCATCACGATCAGTCAAACAGCAGTTAATCCAGAGGGCAATGGTTTCAAACTCTGGGCGCACGCCTTGATGAGCATAAGGTCCGCTGCTGACCGAAGCGGTTCGGGTGCAGAGAATATGGCGACAGCGGTTGCAAACTTGGTGCTTACCGGCAATCTCCAGAAAAGCTCCAGTAGAAACTTTATTGTATAGCTCCGGCTCAAAATAGCCCTCATCAAAATTATGCCAGGGGAGATAGCCACCTACCTTCCCTAAATAACCTCCATTAAAAGCCCGGTCTAACCACCAGGTAGTCCCGGTTTCCGGCCTGAAGGATGCTGTCCAGTTAGGATCATGAACATGGGCTCTAACTGAGTCGTCAATCTGCTTGGCGGTTTCCAAAAATTTTTCCCGGTCATAAAAGGCAGGCAGCCTCCGGCCAACAGAGGTAATAGCTACCAAATTCTTGGAGCCGAATACCGCCCCGGCCCCTCCCCGACCAAAAGCCCGGTGGTAATCAGCTGTCAGGCTGGCAAAAGATACCCGGTTCCAGCCGGCCGGGCCGACACAGACCGTGGAAGAACCTGGATATTGGCGGCTTAAAAAATTCATTATTTCAGAAATGCGGCGCAAAACTTTTTTCCCGTTTTTTACTTCAAATAACTCCGGCTCGGCTTCCAGAATTTCTACCTTTCCTTCATTGACCAGTATTCTGACCGGTTTATCCGCCCGACCATCAATTACAAGCTGGTCTATTCCGGCTCGCTTAAGCATATTCGGAAAAATTCCCCCGCAACTGGAATGAGTCAGAAGACCATAAATTGGCGGCCTATTTTCCAGCCAGGGCCGCTTTCGCGGAGAATAAGTAAACGGCGAAATAAAGGAACAGGAACCTCGACCGGCAGTCGGAATGGTGGTGTCATTTAAAGATGAATTGCCGATAATAATTCTATTTAAGGGCGAAAGAGGCTCTTTGAGTCCGCCAAGTTTTTTCAGGTGCTGATGGATTAAATACGCCTGCACCCCGCGTCCCCCCAAATAAAGCCGGTAAATTTCTGGATCGGCTTCCATAGTCTCAATTTGACCGGTGCTAAGATCAATCCGGACCCATCTACCAGCATAGCCGTAGAATAGATTCTTATTACTCATGGGCCTTCCTCTTACTAAAAAATAGATTAGATAAACAAATGGCCAATTAGCCTTTAGCCTTAAATTATAAAAAACTATACCAAGAGCTTCAAAGTATTTTTTCTTTCAGGTTAAGACATGGTATCCAGGATAAGGGGAGTATATGGAGGCAGCGCAGTGGGAGTCCAGCCATTGGAATTTCGCCTGAGGAAGCCAGGGCTTTTCTAAAATTGGTACTTGAAAAAGCAGGGCTTCCTCCGTTAAAAATCTTGTTGAAACTCCTACAACAAAGGAGGAGGAAGCCCGAATGACAGAAAATATATACCCTACTTACTATGAACTTAGCAAGAGTGCACCGCTCCTAGCCAGGAAGGCCATCATCAGGGCTTATGAAGAGAGGAGGAATATCTCTGAGGTAGCCAGGATGTTTCAGACTACCCGCAAGACGGTCCGGAAGGTATTGCGGAGGTGGAAGGAAAGAGGAGAGGAAGGGCTGAAGGATTTATCCCGCCGGCCCAAACGCTCACCCCGGAGGACCTCGGCCGTGGTGGAAGCACTCATCGTGGCTGAGAGGAAGAAGACCGGCTATGGTCGGGACCGGATAGTGAGGATTCTTCAGGAAAGAGGGGTAGAGGTTAAACCCTCCGCCGTCCGTTATGTCCTCAGACGTTATAAACTCAGTATCAAATACAAACGTTCCCGCTACAGACACCGCAACCGCTTCTATGACTTTGAATCTCTCTATCCCTTACAACATTTTCAGGTAGACCTGAAGGAGGTCTACGACGCCACCACGCTTTCAGAGGAGACTCTACGCTGGGCTAAGAAGCTAAATATTCCTCCCTACCAGTGGACAGCCATAGAGGTGAAGACGCGGTTGAGGTTTATCTCTTACTCCTATGAGAAGACCTTCACCAATGGCTTAATGTTCATGCTGATGCTCATTTATTTTCTGCGAAGCTTTGGAATAGAGCACCAGATAACGCTTCAGACAGATAATGGCGAGGAGTTTGGTGGCAAAGTTAGAGTACCTGAACAAGAAGGTCTTTGCCCCACTTAATGCTGAGTTGTGGCACATACCTAAGGGCAAGAAAGAGTATCAGGCTTTTGTGGAACGGTCGCATCAGACCGATGATAATGAGTTCTACATCCCTCAGATAGAGCGCTGTGCGGACCTCAAAGAGTTTTACTTCAGAGCCTTAAGATGGGAGTTTATGTATAATACCAAACGTCATCACTCGACGCTGGGCATGACACCGTTTAGGAAGTTGAGGATGGAACGGGACATCTCAAAGTTAGTGGCTCTGTTTCCAGTGCTCCAGCTGGAAAAACTTACTGACCTCTACCCCA
>PNJE01000162.1 GCA_002877915.1 Candidatus Aminicenantota bacterium | reverse complement strand
AGCGGTAGAGGGTGGGGTCGTAGTGGCGGGCGCCGAAGTAATACAGGCCAGACTCGGTATCCTGCTCCTTGCCAGAAAACTTCAGCATCAGGCCCCGAAATGTCATTAATTCGATATTCATTCTTTTAACCGTTCATTTAAGATACTACTCAAGAACTTTAACTGGTCCTTTACTTTTTTTTCAAATCCGAAATCTCCGAGCGAATTAATTGATTTTTCGAAACATCTATCATAAAAATACAAATCGTAACTTATGCGCAGCAAAATAGTTTTCCAATACTCATCTTTACTAAGGCTTTCTATAAACATTTTAGGGTGCTCCAAAAATATTTTAGCTCCAATATCACTTATTAACTCACCATGATATCCATAAAGAAGACTCTTGATTAAAATACAAAGCACTTCAATTTTGGCTTCGTTTGTCCCATTTTTTATCCAATTAATCAACAGTAACATGGGATTATATTCAGGCCACAGGGTCTTATTTTCATCCTGGTGAAGCATTTCATATTGACCAATTATTGAACCCCAATCATGGACACTTTTTATCTTTTCTATGTTGAAATCAGGCTCTTTAAGAAACTTCTCAAGCAATTTATATTCGTCTTCCTTTTCATGCTCAAGCTCTCTCAAAAAGTTCAATATCTCTTTTGTTGTATCCTGCTCATTTGTAGTAAACAATTTTTCTTTAAACTTATCTTTTTCTTTTGCGTATATCAGTCTAACTATTTTCTTCCAGTCTGATCTTTTCCTGAGATTTTCTATGAACCAGCTCCAATCGTTTTGAAAAACTTCCACAATGCGGTCAATAATCGGGGCAGTCAAACTTGAATAGGGATCAGGAGGAATTGAATATTTTAATAAAAGATTAAAAATTATGTTCAATTTGAACTCATCCATTTTATTTGCTTGAAAATGCCTAGATAATAGTTCTTTTACATAATCTACGTTTTCGATCATTTCATAAATTATGGTCCAATAATTGAGATCCCCGATTTTCTCCATTTCGGAAGAATAAGCGACCGGATCAGACAAAAAGGATTTAAGTGTATTGGAAATGATAGACCAGGTTTCTTCTTGATTTAAAAATCTCGCCTCAGAAAAAATACATGGTGCAGAAATTAACCATAAAATTAAAATCATAGCTCCTAAATGAATAGTTTTATTTCTTATCATACTAAACAGCCTCCCGTAAGTTAGAATGCTTGAGGTGGTATCGGGCTTTCGCTATTAAACCAATAATCATACATAAAGTCGAATGGGCCGAAGGTTAACCATAAATATGTTTCTATTTGATCTTGAACCTTATTGATATACCTAGTGCTATAGCCCGCTCCTCTTAAATAAAACTCAACCTTAGATAGGATTCCGCTTAAATCAAAAAATCCTCGGCTATCGAACATATCATCCCATATCACAATCAAGAACTGTATTTTATCCCCACCTTCATGTAGGCTTTTCATCAGTTCCACAGCGGCCTTTTCTGTCCTAATACAGCCTTCAGTCTCCCACACCACTATACTCCATCGCCCGGCATGAATACCTTT
>PNJE01000169.1 GCA_002877915.1 Candidatus Aminicenantota bacterium | reverse complement strand
ACTCCCCGACCACACCAGCCATAACCACAAACAACTACGGTTAACCCGGCCAGCAAAATGTTGGTGGCCCTTAAGATTCCGTCTATGGTGCTTTGCCCAGTTCCATAGCGATTATCAAATAAGTGCTTGGTCAAAGCATCATTTACTGCAATGATTGGATAGGCCAGGACTCCCCTTCTGGCCATGCTTCTTAACCTGATGACTCCGGTGGTTGTTTCTTCAGTTCCTCCCATTATTGTTCCCAGCAGCTCAGTCTTTTTACCATGAATAGTTGAAACCAGGTCAGCTCCATCATCCATGGTGATTTGAGGTTGGTGGGCCAGGGCTAATTCCAGATGGTGATAATAGGTCTTCTGATCTTCGCCCTTAATGGCAAATACCGGTATTTTTTCATATCGGACTAGAGCGGCAGCTACTTCATCCTGAGTGCTCAATGGATTGGAAGCAGTTAATCGGACGTCGGCTCCGCCAGCTTTAAGGACGCTAACCAGGTTAGCTGTTTCTGAGGTAACATGCAGGCAAGCAGCTATTCTAATTCCTTTTAAGGGCTTTTCAGTCTGGAATTTTTGCTTTATTTTTTCCAGCACCGGCATTGATCTGGCGGCCCACTCCATCTTTAATTTTCCAACTGGTGCCAGCTTGATATCTTTTACCTGATATTCCATAGCTCTCTCCTCTAAAATAATCTTTGGACTGGGTTTATTTTTTCCTGGCTCTTTCTATTATTTATTAACCCGGCCCTAAAATTGCTTAAAATTATGGCTTCTGGCCACAGGTTTCATCTTAGAAAAGCCAGCTATCAATCAGTAATCTTCTAGCCATTTTTTTAACACAAATTTTTCCTAATGGCAATAAGATTTGTTTAATTTTTTAACCTTTTGTGATATTTTTAGAAAAGTCATCCGGAAGATGAATATTTTAAATGGAAACGGGCGGACAAAGTTATTATGGGTATTCTTTTTTATTTTTAATCTTCTTTTTACCGTGGCAGTCATAAAACTGCCTGCTCAGATAGCTGACTTTTCTTCCAATTTGAGTCAGTTTAAATTAAGGAATGGGCTTCAGGTAATCCTTTATGAGGATTCATCAGTCCCATTGGTTTCAGTTGTAGTGGCCTATTCAGTTGGTTCAATCAACGACCCTGAAAATAAGCCCGGTCTGGCTTTTTTTATGCAGCATTTGATGTTCCAAGGTTCACGTAATGTCGGGCCGATGCAGCATATTACCTATATTCAAAATATCGGCGGAGAGCTTAATGCTGCCACCACCTTTGACAAGACTTTTTTTTATGAAACGGTGCCCGCCAATCAATTAGGCCTGGTTCTATGGCTGGAATCAGACCGAATGAGTTTCTTAGAGATTAATGAAGCCGCGGTGGACAGGATAAAAGAAATGCTCATCAATAATGAAAGGCAGAGAAATCTCCAAGAGCCTTATACCAGATACTTTTTTTTAATTGATCAAATTCTTTTCCCTGATTCCTATTATGGACATACTCTTCCGGGTTCAGAAGAAGCTATCAAGAGTTTTTCTCTGGAAGAGATTATTGATTTTTACAAGCGTTATTATGTCCCCAATAATGCTGTCCTTTGTATCAGCGGAGATATCCGGCCTGATAAAGTCAAGGAATTGGTGACCAGATATTTTGAAACAATTCCCCGGGGACCAGAAATTAATTCTTCTTTGTTCTCAAACTTAAAGTTATCTTTTTCTGCCCGGGATCAGATTATCTATGATTCAATGATATCTATTCCGGCCCTTCAATTTGGTATCCGCTTCGATGATTGGCAGCCAGAAGATAGACTCCTTTTTAAAACCCTGGAATATATTTTATTAAATGGAAGAACCAGTCGTTTGTACAATCGGCTGGGCGATAAGGAGAGATTAGCTCTTTATTTAACCGGCGGGTTGGATGAACGCCGACCTTATTTGTCCCTAAAGCTTTTTCTCCTGGCCAATAATAAAACCATGATTGATCGCTCCAAAAAAATCATCCAGGAAGAGTTCAGTCGGCTGAAAAATGAAATGATTTCTGAAATGGAAATGGATAAAATCAGAAATAGATATAAGTTCAATCTGGTGAATAGGTTCGCCGGGACAAATCTTTCGCGGTCCCTGGCTCTGGCTGAATCTTATTTATCCGACGGAAAGTTGCCTGACCCGGTGGCTGAATTATCTTCCTTAGATAAGATAACGCCATATTCCATTCTTTCCCTGAGCCGAAGATTTTTAAAGGAAGAAAAATATTGTTTTATTACTATCCTTCCCAGGTAAGTTGATGAAAAAAAGAATCAGTAGAAAGGGATGGTCGCTAATAGCTATTTTTTTAGTAATTTGGTTCTCTCTTCCCGGTCTTTATTCCCAGGAACGCTTTCGACGTAATCCCCCCTATCCGGAGCCGGTTAAGGCCTTTAAATTTCCCCCGATTGAATCGGTCACTCTAAACAATGGACTCAAGGTTATAACTATTACCAGGACCAACAGCCCCATTTTTAATTTGCAAGTTTTAGTTCAGGCTGGGGAGGCTGATTCTCCTCCCCAGCTCTCTGGGCTGGCGACTATCTGCGCCCGAATGCTTTTTCGAGGAACTTTATCTATGAGTTCTTCAGAAATTGAGAGTCGTTTGGAGACCTTAGGAATAGATTATCGCCTTGAAGTTCAAGCTGATTATACTCTTTTTTCATTTACCTTTCTTGAGGAAAATCTGGATGCTGCTCTAAAGTTAATAAAGTCATCATTTATTGAACCTTCTTTTCCGGAATTGGAATTGACCTCAGCTAAAAGAGAACTTTATTATCAATTACTGGACAGAATGAAGGACCCCGAAAATGTGGCCTATGATTTTTTTCTCCAGAAGCTTTTTGCTGGTACGGATTATAATCCTGGCCTGATTGATGAACAGGCCATAAAAAATATTAGCCTAAAGGAAGTAGCTTATTTTCATAAAACTTTTTTAAGACCTAATAACAGTATCGTAATTTTAAACGGAAATATTAATCCTGACAATGCCAGCCGAAAAATCAGCCAAGCCTTTAACCGCTGGGTGTCCAGACCAGTGGAGAAAAAAACTTGCCCTCTGGTTGAAAATAAGAGTTATGCTTTCCCATGCTTTTTGGATATTGGCTCCAGAGATGTGTCGATTATAAGTGGTAACTTAGTTGGTCCGGTAGCAGGAGAAGATTATTTTCCTCTTCTAGTATTAAATCAGATTCTGGGAGGAGGAACTGGCAGCCGGATGTTTCTATCTCTTCGGGAGTCTAAAGCCCTGGCTTTTTATGCCTTCAGCGATCTGGGCTTTATTAAAAATAACGGTTGGCTCTGGACCAGAATTAGAACATCTCCAGATAGTGCTGGAGAGGCAGTCAAAGAAGTTTTAGATGAATTCAGGGAGCTCAGTCAGGAAAGACTTGATCCCTTAGAACTGGAAAGAGCCAAGGCTTTTTTAATTGGCAATTTTCCTTTGCAAAATCAAGTTCCCGAACAAATTAGTAGAAAAATCGGTCTTTCAGCTTTTTTTCAGATTCCTCTTGATTACTGGAATAATTATAATGATAACTTAATGCCAGTAACTGTCGAAAGAGTTCAGGCAGTGGCCAGGAAATATTTTTCCCATCAACCTCTCGTGGTCATAGCTGGAGACCTTAATTCGGTTCTTGACTCTCTTAAAGATTTTGACAAAATTGAAATTTATAATAAAAAAGGTCGACTAATAGCTACTTTAGAAAAAGGAGTTTTGAAATATGAGAATCGTTGAATGCGTGCCAAATTTCAGTGAAGGCCGGGATCGAGAAAAGATTCAAGCCATCGTCAAAGAAATTGAAACGACCGCCGGGGTCAAGCTTCTGGATGTAGATCCAGGAGAAGCTACTAACCGAACGGTAGTGACTTTTATTGGCTCTCCAGAAGGAGTCCTGGAGGCAGCCTTCAAAGCTATAAAAAAGGCAGCCGAACTTATCGACATGCAGCAACATCATGGAGCTCACCCCAGAATTGGGGCGACTGACGTCTGCCCCTTTGTTCCTGTTTCTGGAGTGACCATGGAAGATTGTATTCATTTGGCCAATGAACTGGGAAAGCGGGTGGCGGCGGAATTAAATATTCCAGTTTATCTTTATGAAGAAGCGGCTAAAAAGCCAGAAAGAAGAAACCTGGCCAATATTCGGGCTGGTGAGTATGAAGGTCTGGCTGAGAAGTTGAAGGACCCGGCCTGGAAACCAGATTATGGCCCGGCAGTCTTTAATCCCAGATCTGGAGCGACAGTTATAGGAGCACGAGAATTTTTAATTGCTTATAACATCAACTTGAATACTCGAGACCGAAAGATTGCTCAGGAAATCGCCTCTTATTTGAGGGAAAGCGGGCGGCCAAAAAAAGATAAAAGTGGGAATTTGGTTTACGATAAAAATGGGCAACCAATCAAAGTGCCAGGTAAATTTAAGGCGGTTAAAGCGGTTGGCTGGTATATTGATGAATACGGTATCGCCCAGATTTCAATAAATTTTACCAATTACAAAATTACTCCTCCTCACCTGGTTTTCGATGAAGCCTGCCGACTGGCAGAGAAAATGGGAGTAAGAGTAACCGGCAGTGAGCTGGTAGGATTAATTCCTAAGGAAGCCCTGCTAAAAGCGGGTCGCTACTATCTTGAAAAACAAGGCAAAAGCCCAGGAGTCCCGGAGAAGGAATTAATCAGGATAGCTGTCCGCACTCTGGGACTCAATGATGTGGTTCCTTTTGATCCGAACAAAAAAATTATTGAATACCAGTTTGCCGGCGAACCTGATTCTTTAATTAATCTCAAGATAAATGATTTTATCGATGAACTTTCTATGGACTCTCCGGCTCCAGGCGGAGGCAGTGTAGCTGCTCTTTGCGGGAGCTTATCAGCCGCCCTATCTTCCATGGTGGCCAATCTAACTGTAGGGAAAAAAGGATATGAGAATTCCTGGGAGAACATGAAGAAGTTAGCCCTGGTTGCCCAAAGTTTAAAGGATGAATTGCTTCTGGCGGTCGATGCTGATACCAGGGCTTTTAATCAGGTGATGGAAGCTTTTCGCTTGCCCCGCGGAACTCCGGAACAGGCCAAGGAAAGAGATGAGGCTATAGAGCGGGCAGACAAGGAAGCGACCCTGGTTCCCCTTTCAGTGCTGGAAAAATCAATCAAGTTAGCGGAGCTGGCCTATGAGGCCGCTATCTCTGGCAATAAAAATTCAGTTAGCGATGCTGGGGTCGCCGGACTGGCGGCCAGGGCCAGCGGCCTGGGAGCCTATTATAATGTCAAGATTAATCTGGCCAATATCAAGGATGAAAACTTTAAGAAAAAAATTATCAGCCAGGCTGAAAAACTAAAAAAAGATTTAGAAAAAAAGGTCCTTAAAATTGAAAAATTAATCGCTAAGGCCTTAGGCTCATGATTATGGGAGTGGCTTCAATAAAAGCAAAAGAATAATGGGGTAACAGTTGAATTTTACTATTTTAATCAAAGAGTAACCAATTATTTCCCCTTACCAAAGAAAAATTTAGGATCCCATTTAACTAAAGTTGTCTTTGGCTGGAGATTTCCTGGCTAAAGTTTTCGCCACCACCTTGTCGGCTGTAAAGAACTAAATTTTAGACTTAAAAGTTTTTAATCAGGCCCAGCTTTTTTAAAGCCAGGCAGATTAAGAAAATTAAAATGGAAATAAAGACTATAGCAGCGGAAGCCGAGATATCGAGAGCATAGGCTATTCCTATGCCTGAAATAATAGAAAAAAGGCTAAACAAACTTGACAGAATAAGAGTGGTTTTAAAATTTCGAGCCAACTGCAGAGCCGAAGCGGCTGGTATAACGGTTAAAGCCGATACCAATAGCAGCCCGACGATTCTGATCCCAAGGACTACAGTAATTGAGGTCAAGACCACTAAAAGTTCTTCCAATCTTTTAACCTTTACTCCGGAAACCAGAGCTGCTTCCCGGTCGAAGGTCATAAAGACAAGCGGATAATAATTGGCCACCATTAAAATTACCACCAGAAAAGCCAGGACCACTGATAGCCAGACTTCAGTTGGAGCAATGGCCAGGACATCGCCGAAAAGATAAGTCATTAATTCAGCTCCGAAACCAGATTTAAAAGAAGTCAGGAGCACTCCCAGAGCCATTCCGGCACTGCTTAAAATGGCAATAGCTGTATCCCCCGGCAACTTAGCCCGCTCTTTTAATTTCAAAATGAAAAATGACCCCAGAAGACAAATAATTAGAGAAACAATCAGAGGAAGCAAATTCAACAATAAGCCTATGGCTACGCCGGCAAAGGCCACATGGGATAGCCCGTGAGCAATCATCGCATCTCGCCGCAAAACCAGAAATACTCCTAACAACCCACAGGCCAGGGCTAAAAACCCACCAGCTAAAATTGCCCTCCAGAAAAAGCCTGAGCTGAATATTGAATAGATCATTTTAATTTTAATGCCGATGAGAAACTAAGTGATGCCCGCCACTTAAAAACTGCTGGACTACAGATGACTGGCAAAATTCTAAATGCTCACCATGATAAACCAGTTTTTGATTGAGACAGGCGACCCGATTAACGTGTTTATTGACAATACCATAATCATGAGTAATCAAGACGATGGTCAAAAGACGATTTTTGTTCAAATAGCCCAACAGATCATAAAAATTCTCCTGGGCCAGCCGGTCAACTCCGGTAGTTGGTTCATCAAGAAGCAAAACCTCGGGCTCATTTACCAGGGCCCTAGCTATTAGCACTCTCTGCTGCTGGCCACCGGATAAGGCCGTAATTCGTTTCTGACCGATATTATTTAGGCCGACAAGTTCTAAAGCTCGATTAATTTTTTCTCTAACCAGCTTTTTATCGGGCAATAGCTTTTTCTGGCTGGAATAAAGACCGGCAACAATTACTTCCTCGACGGAGATGGGGAAAGTTGGATCAAAATAGGTGGCCTTTTGCTGAATATAACCAATTTTAGGCCAGTCCTTGAACTCTTCTAAAGGCTGACCAAACAAAAAGACCCGTCCCTTTTGTGGTTTTAGTAATCCAACTATGATTTTCAATAGGGTGGTCTTTCCGGAGCCATTAGGTCCAATAACGGCCAGAAAATCGCCAGAATAGATAGACAGGTTAATATCTTGCAGAGCGAGTATTCCATCATAATAGAAACTTACGTCCTGAACTCTGATTATTTCTGCTGGTGGAACCATATTTATTGGCAACTTAAGCTTTCTTTTAAAATAGCCAAATTTTTTTTCATTAATTCTATAAAACTAACTTTTTTTTCGATTTCTGTCCGGGATAGATGAACTCCAGTAGATAAACTCCTTAATTTTACTCCTGTTTCCCGGGCAATGGTTTCAGCGTAGGCTGGCGGGGTGGAACTTTCATAAAATATAGTTTGAATTTTCCGTAATTTAATAAGGGAGATTATCTCCTCCAGCTTCCTTGGGCTGGGTTGAGCCTCGGGATTCTGACCCGTAAGGGAAACCTGCTCCAGGCCATAGCGAGAAGCCAGATAGCCAAAGGCCTGGTGACCGGCTACCACCAGAATTTTCTGCTGACAAGAGCCAAGAGATTTAATAAAGTCTTCATCCAGATTCAGCAGCTCTTTTTTTAGGGCTTCTCCATTGTGGTCATAATATTCTATTCCTTCTGGGTCAACCGAATTTAATTCTTCCCTGATTTTATCGACCAGAAGGCTATCGGCTTTTAAGTCCAGCCAGAGGTGCGGGTCTGGCGGGTTTAAATGGGGGTAATGAGAGTTTTCAAGATAGTTGAAGAAGCGAATTTTTCTGGTTTTCTCCATTTTCAGAGACTTTTCAATTTTATCCAACCAGGGTTCGAGCTGTCCGCCGACACTTATTAATATCTGGGCTTCGGAGAGAACTTTCAGGTCTTTTGGCTTTAGCTGAAAATTATGCACCTCAATTGAGGTCGGAATAAGTTGATAAACTTCTGCTCTTTCTCCGGCTACTCCCATGGCCATTTCGGTTAGGGGAAAAATTGTAGTCACTATTTTTATCTTTTTGGCTTCAGGCTGCCGCCCGGCTTGATGACCAAAAGAAAAGGCAGTTATTAAGATAAGTATAAGCCCGATTGCCAAAAGATATTTCTTTCGCATCCATTACTCCTTCTTATCTTGTGCTTATTAGTTGAAATAAATTCTTTTTTTTAGTTATTATATCATAGAAGTAAATTTTGAAAGGAGTTTATCATGGCTGGTGATATTTCTTCCCTTAAACCCGAAAGTTTGTGGAAACATTTTGCCGAAATTTTAAAAATCCCCCGCTGTTCTGGAAATGAAAAAGCCATAGCTGATTATATTCTCAACCTGGCCAGGAGCTGGAGCTTAGAAGCGCAGAAGGATCGCGTTGGGAATGTCGTGGTCAAAAAACCTGCTTTTTCTGGCCGGGAAAGCTCCCCCAGCGTTATTTTGCAGGCTCATCTGGATATGGTCTGTGAAAAAAATTCTGATATCCAGCATGATTTTTCCAAAGATCCGATTACTCCGTATATCGAAGGAGATTGGGTAAAGGCCAAAGGAACTACTCTGGGCGCCGATAATGGAATCGGAATAGCTGCCTGCCTGGCCGTCCTTGAGGATAAGAATCTTGTTCATGGACCACTGGAGTGCCTTTTTACCATTGATGAAGAAACGGGTTTAACTGGAGCCTTCAAATTAAAAAAAGATATCCTCACCGGAAAGCTTTTGCTGAATCTGGATAGCGAAGATGAAGGCACCTTTACCATTGGCTGCGCTGGTGGAGCTGACTCAGAAATCAGTCTCCCAGTCGACCGAAAGAAAAAGAAAGCTAAAAACGTCCTGGTAATAAAAATTACCGGATTGCACGGGGGACATTCGGGTTTGGATATCAATCTTGGCCGGGCCAATGCCCTTAAGTGTCTGGCTAGGCTTCTGGCCGAAGCGGCTGGCAAATTTAAGTTCGAGCTGGTTTCTTTTAATGGGGGAAGCAAAAGGAATGCTATTCCCCGGGAGTCCGAAGCCTTAGTGGCGATTGAACCAGCCAGCCAGAAAGCTCTGATCAATCAGCTGAAAAAGTCCTTCGCTGCTATAAAATTCGAATATAAGGTAACTGAACCTGACCTGTCTATGGCCATCTGCCAGGCTGATAGTCCAGCGTGGCCTTTGACGGCTGAATCTCAATCTAAGCTGCTGAACCTGCTTCTGGCTCTTCCTCACGGCGTTATTTCAATGCACCCAGAAATTCCGGGCCTAGTAGAAACTTCTTCTAACTTAGCCGTGGTCAGCAGTGAAGAAAAAACCATAAAGATTATTTGTAACACCCGGAGTTCAGTAATGTCTGCTTTAGAGGCTGTCAGGCTGACCATAAGAGCAGTCAGCCAGTTGGCCGGAGCTCGGGTCCGGCAACCGGAAGGTTATCCGGCCTGGACCCCCAACCTGCAATCTTCCCTGTTACAAAAGATGATTAACATTTATAAAAATCTTTTTCAAAAAGAACCTGAAGTAAAAGCAGTTCATGCCGGTCTGGAATGTGGAATAATTGGAGAAAAGTATCCGGGTTTGGATATGATTTCTTTTGGCCCAACCATAAAAAATCCTCATTCCCCTGATGAAAGAGTTCAGATAAGCTCAGTTGAAAAATTCTGGCAATTCTTGGTCGAGTCTCTATTGAAATTGGCTTAATGGCTCTCGGGAAGTTAAAGTATGGATAGGAGGAAATTTATATTGCTGGCGGCGGCTGGGTCATTTTTAAATACCGCCTTATTA
This sequence comes from Candidatus Aminicenantota bacterium, assembly GCA_002877915.1. Lineage (GTDB taxonomy): Bacteria > Acidobacteriota > Aminicenantia > Aminicenantales > Saccharicenantaceae > Saccharicenans. The sequence continues at coordinate 3,845 of PNJE01000169.1, read as the reverse complement.
TCAGGAATTAAACTCTGGAGGCAAGTGATGAAAAAAGCGATTATTACTGAAAAAGCCCCAAAGGCTATAGGTCCGTATTCTCAGGCGATAGAGACTGATAACTTGATTTTCGTTTCTGGCCAGATTCCTCTGGACCCGGTTACGGGCAATGTTGTGGGAACAACCATAGAGGAACAAACTCACCAGGTACTCAAGAATATCCAGGCTATTCTGGAAGCCGCGGGAAGTTCCCTCGCTGGAGTAGTCAAAGCCACAGTTTACTTAGCTGATCTGAATGATTTTGCTAAGATGAACGCCATTTATTCTCAGTACTTTCCTCAACCCTTCCCCGCTCGGGCTGCCTTTCAGGTCGGGAGGCTTCCACGCGAGGTTAAAATCGAAATAGAAGTTATTGCTCTGCCCGGAAAGCTATTAAAAAATTGACCTGAATAACTTAACTAATATTTCTCTTGTGGTAAAATAAAAAAGAGGTGGAAAATGCCAATTTATGAATATATCTGTTTAAAATGCCAGCACAGATTTGAAAGGCTGGTTTCAGCCAATTCCGAAGAAAAAATAATCTGTCCCCACTGTCAGAGCGATCAGGTAAAGAAGCTCATTTCTTCTTTTGGCATTGGGGGTGGAGGAAGCCGGCTAAAAAATTCTTCTGGCGGCTGTTCCAGCTGTTCTTCCTCCAGCTGCTCTACCTGCAAATAAAAAGGGTCTTGACAGCTCGCCACCTGATTGAGTAAAAGTATTCTTCTGTTTAAATCCCTAAGAAAATGAAAAAGTCAAAAAAATCAGAAGACTGGCTAAGAATCGGAGTAGATTCAGGCGGAACTTTTACTGATGTAGTCGCGGCACTTAATGGCCGTCTTGAGGTCAGAAAAGTTCCCTCCACTCCGGATGATCCCTCTATCGCCATTTTTCAGGGCTTGAAAGATTTTATAAGTGGCGGTCAAAAGACTTTCATAATTCACGGGACTACCGTAGGCACCAATGCCCTGCTGGAAAAAAAGGGAGGGCGCATCGCTTTGCTCACCACCCGGGGATTTGAAGATATAATTTTTATCGGTCGGCAGACGAGGAAAAACCTTTATAGCCTGGCAGGAGAAACCCGGGACCAAATTGTGGAACCAGAGCTATGTTTTGGACTGGAGGAAAGGATTCTATCCTCTGGAAAAGTAGAAAAGCCTTTAAATATAAAGAGCCTTAAAAAAATAATTACCATCCTGAAACAAAAAAACGTCCAGGCGGTGGCCATCTGTTTACTTCATTCTTATGCTAATCCCAGGTCTGAAATAGAAGTAGCTGAGGAACTCAGAAAAGCTGGCCTGGTGGTTTCGGTCTCCTCTGAGCTGCTTCCAGAATACCGGGAGTATGAAAGAACTTCGACGACAGTAATAAACGCTTATTTAATGCCGGTAATGGATCATTATCTTCAGAGTTTAAAAGAGCGACTATCGCTTTCCCAGCTAAAAATTATGCAATCCAATGAGGGCTATATCTCGGTTGAAAAAGCGCGAAAAGAACCGATAAAAACAATCCTTTCTGGACCCACTGGTGGAGTGGTGGGAGCCTGGCACTTAGCCCAGCTTTCGGGCTACAGAAACATTATTAGCTTTGATATGGGCGGGACTTCCACTGATGTTTCTTTAATAAACGGCTGCATCGGCCATTCAATGGAGAATAAAGTCGGAGATTTTCCGATTCGCTTACCAATGGTTGATGTCCATTCCGTCGGAGCTGGCGGAGGTTCTTTAGTTTATGTGGATAAAGGCGGTTTACTTCGAGTGGGGCCCATGAGCCTTGGAGCCAAACCTGGCCCGGCCTGCTATGGCTATGGAGATCAGGCGGCGGTAACTGACGCCAATGTTTTGCTCGGACGGCTTGACCCGGAATTTTTTCTTGGCGGCCAGATGAAAATTTACCCAGAAAAAAGCAGAAAAGCTCTCGAAAAAATCGCCCAGAAAATTGGCAAAACAGCCATCGAAACAGCCGCCGGCGTGATTGATATTGCTAATGCCAGCATGGAAAAAGCCATCCGAGTAATCTCAGTCGAAAGAGGATATGATCCCCGGCATTTTACTCTGGTTTCATTCGGCGGAGCTGGAGGACTTCAGGCGGTAGAGATGGCTGAACCCCTCCAGATTCCGGAGGTAGTTGTCCCGCGCCAGGCGGGTGTACTTTCAGCTGTTGGCCTATTGATGGCTGATTCAATTAAGGATTATTCCCAAGCTTTTATCAAGCTGGCAGAAAAGACTGAACCAGAGAAACTGGAAAAAGCGTTCAGAGAAATCGAAGCCCGAGCGATAGCCGAAATGAAGGAAGATGGATTTTCTCCCAAGCAAATTATTCTTGAAAGGCGCTTGGATTTAAGATATTTAGGTCAATCTTATGAGCTAACTTTGCCCTATCGTTCTTATTCTTTTAATAATTATCGTTACCTTAATGAGTTTCAGCGGGAGCACCGGCGTCTATTTTCCTATTATCACCCGAATCGGCCAATAGAAATAGTCAATCTCCGGGTCAGAGCTATTGCTCGAACTAAAAAAATAAAACTGGAATCTTTTAAAGACGAAGCTCGAATTCCAGATTCGGCCCGATTAAAGAAACAATGGTTAGTTTATAGCCACCATAAATACCGGGCTGATGTTTTTAATCGCTCGGCCCTACTTTCCGGAAATAGAATTGCGGGGCCGGCTTTAATTGTCGACAATGAGTCGACTACTTTTCTTCCCCCGGAATATGAAGCCCGGGTGGATTCTTATCTCAACTTGATAATCAGAAAAAAAAGGTCTTAAAAGATGACCCGATTTGATCCGATTGAGCTTGAACTTTTTAAAAACCTTTTCACGGCTATTACTGAGGAAATGGCCGCCGTACTTCAAAGAACAGCCCTTTCTCCAAATATTAAGGAGAGAAGAGATTTTTCCTGTGCCCTTTTTACCAGGTTAGGCGAAACTTTTGCTCAGGGGTCCCATATTCCTGTTCACCTCGGGGCTATGCCTCTTTCAGTTCAATCAGCTCTGCGGACCATAGATTTTCAGCCCGGCGATATAGTTATTCTGAATGATCCTTATCGAGGTGGCACTCACCTTCCTGACATAACCTGCATCCAGCCTTATTTTGTAGAAGGAAATTTGTGCTTTTTTATCGCTAATCGGGCCCATCATTCGGATGTTGGCGGAATAACGCCAGGCTCGATGCCTCTGGCGACTGAAATATTTCAGGAAGGGATTATTATCCCACCATTAAAATTATTTAAGAGAGGAAGACTGAATGAAGAAGTCCTGACTTTATTTCTATCCAACGTTCGTACGCCTGAAGAAAGACAGGGCGATTTGATGGCCCAGGTAGCGGCTAATGCTCGAGGAGAAAAGAGACTCCGGGAAATGCTATCCAAATATGGACTTAATAAATTGACCCTCTATGCTGATAAGATTCAGGATTATACTGAAGATGTCCTCCGGAAAACAATAAAAAACATTCCTGATGGACATTATGAATTTGAAGATTACCTTGATGATGATGGTTTGAATAAAGAACCTATCAAAATTGCTGTCCGGCTGATTATCAAGGATGATGAGGCCTGGGTTGATTTCACTGGATCTTCTCCCCAGGTTGAAGGCTCGGTCAATGCCAATTTTGCGGTAACCTACTCGGCGGTTCTTTATGTTTTCAGGGCGCTAATAGATGAAGCTATTCCTTTTAATACCGGTCTAATGAGGCCAATTCATCTTATCGCCCCGGAAGGAACGGTGGTCAATGCCATTTTCCCGGCAGCTTTAGCTGGCGGTAACGTAGAGACGTCCCAGAGAATTGTTGATGTCCTGTTAGGAGCTCTCGCCCGGGCTCTTCCTGGA
>PNJE01000160.1 GCA_002877915.1 Candidatus Aminicenantota bacterium | reverse complement strand
GGGAGCGTAGGTTGGAAGGAGCTTCGGTCCAGCAGATCGGGTCCGGAAGGAAGCGTATGGCGAATGGCTCTCGCTTTTCATGTCGGTATTTTCTCATCCTTACTACTAGGTCCAGGTCTTCCCCGACAGTATTTTTTCGATATCCACCAATGGACATAACAATATCCTTGCGGAAAATCCCAAAGGCTCCTGAAACTATTAACAGGCTGTTAAGCCGGCTCAGACCTACTCGCCCCCCAAGGAAAGCTCGGAGATACTCTATAATCTGGAATCTTATCAAAAGATTTTTGGGAATGGACATCCTTTTGAGCTGACCATTTATAATTTGACAGCCATTGCTTAATCTAATAATTCCACCGGCGGCGATGGTTTTCTCTGGGTCTTCCAGAAAGGGGCGGACCACTTTTTGCAGGGCGTCACGGTCAAGGACTGAATCGCTATCTACCGCACAGAAGAGAGGATAGCGGCTGAGATTGAGACCGGCATTCAAAGCATCGGCTTTTTGGCCATTTTCTTTATCAATTACTATTAATTGCGGATATTCCGGGTTAGTATAAATGCCCCGGATTGGCTTAGTATCTAAAACCCGGCGGAAAATCAGGCTGGTTTTTTTTAGACGAAAATGGTTGATAAGCCGCGAGAGAGTCTCGTCGGTTGAACCATCGTTTATCACTATTACTTCATAGGCCGGGTAATCAAGAGATAATAAGTTTCTGACGCTCTGGACTATGGAATTTTCCTCATTAAAGGCCGGAGCAATGATAGAAACAGGTTTAATAAGATAAATTGGAAGAGGTTCGAAAGTCTTAAGGATGAGCAGCAGGCGGCGATAGCGCAGCAGCTCGCTTATAGCAACCACAATAAAGAATAAATAAAAAGTGTTCAGAAGAAAAAAATAAAAAAGGATCAAGCTGGAAGAAATTGATCCTAAAAAAACCAATACTTGACTCATTTCCTAAATTTTTTGGTAAAACTCTTCATATTCTCGAAGGCCCATCATAGCCATCTCAGCGGCAAAGCGGTCTTGGCTCTGGCGAGCTGTATTTTTGAGACAATCAAGGCCTGGTTGGCCTAAAAGAAGTAACGCTTCCTTAGCATTTAATCGCACATGCCAATAAGGCGAGCGTAGAGCTTGGCATAATAAAGGCAAAGCTTCTGGATTTTTTAGCCGGCCGAGCCCAATCACTGCCTGGGCTTGAACTTCCCAGGCCGGATCATTTGCCAGAGCCTTAAGGATTGGAAATGATTCGGGCAGCTCCATTCGAGCGAGAGCTCTGGCTGTTTTTATTCTTATTTCCTTGTTTTCATGGGTGGCCAGGGGCAAAAGGTCAGGAAAAAGGCGCCTTAAAGGAATAATTCCGGCGAGCTCGACATAAAAAGCAATCAACTCAGGCCGGAGCGGCCTTTGGAGAGCTGCTCTGAGTTCATTTTCAAGAGTTTCGCCTAAGGGAAATAAAATTTCTAAATAAGACTGGTAGTTGGGGGCAGGATCTTTTTCTAAGCTTTGTAAGATGTACCTGAGACTCTGACCGGAAGCGGAATTAGCTAAGGCACTAATAGCAGCTAATCGAACAGGCGGTTTATCTTTAAGCAAGCGTTGGATAATTTCAAGTTCGGCTGATTCGGAAAAAAACTCAAGCAGCCTGGCAGCGACCAGCCGTCTCAAAATAAAGGGCGAGCTGAGGTCTTTTCGAACCCTATCTTTTAAAGCCAGTTCGAATACGATGGTCAACTTCTTTCGCTCAGGTCCTTTTATTCTTCTGGCTAAGTCGAGAAGGGCATCAGTCAATGGGCCGGTGAAATTTTTATTTCGGGTAGCCAGGAATTCTGGAGCCTGAGGATCTTGGCTGGTAAGCATTTCTAAAAGCTCATCAGTTATTCTTTTATAATGATACTGAAACCATCGATCTCGGCGGCTGCTCACGTACCGATAAAGAATGATAAAGACGATAAGAAAAAGGGAAAAGATAGCCAGGGTCTCAAGGGAGATAAGTAAGATATGGTAAGCCATCTGGCCGTTTACTGTCATCTGCGCTGCCCTCGTGGTATTATTTATGAAAGGTTAAGATAATGTTTAACCTTAGCATTTACAATTCTTGGGGCAAATGGCTTGGTTATATAATCCACCACCCCCATTTCCAGGGCTTTAAGAATTTCTTTTTCTCCTGAGATTGAACTCATAATAATAACCGGGATTTCCCGAGCACTCTCTCTTTTTTTCACTTCTTTTAAAAATTGAAAACCGTCCATTCCAGGCAGGAGCAAATCAAGCAAAATAAGGTCAGCCGGACTGGAACCCAGATAATCGAGGGCGGCCTCGGCTTCTGTAAAAGCAATAATTTCTACTTGGAGATCTTTGAGGTAATGAGTAATTAGTCTGGCCGTGAGAGGGTCGTCTTCAACCAGCAAAATCTTTTTTACCGGGACGTTAGAGGCTTCAGAAACCTGACTTTTTGGCCCGGCTTTCATTTTGTTTTTTAGATGTTCAAAAGACGAGCTTCCAAGGCAAGTAGTTAGCTTTTCTAACTCTCGGTTTAGGCAAGAAATAAAGTCATTGAATTCTCCAACTTCGGGATGGTCTTGTGAATTAATTGAGATTAAAAGTGCCTCTAAGTCCTTAAGGTTTTCCCTGATTTTTTCAGACTGCTGCTTTAAAAAGTCCAAATTCAAAAAGAAAACATTTAATATATTCTGGAACCTGGCCGGCGAGCTCTTCTTATTCATTTTTTGTCTTAAATTTAAACTAATTATATTAAAAAAATAAATTTCAGCAAGAAGACTTAAGAAGTGATAAAAATATCAAAAATAAATCGTCTTTATTTAGAGAGAGAAGTCTCTGGCTAATTACAAGAGAATGGGTGGAAGCTATAAAAGGAACAAAAAGGTAGTCAGCCAAAGTGGGGGCTTTATTTAATTGAACTGCCATCAGGAAGCCAGGTTTTCTGGGGCTAACGAAAAGAAAGCCATTATTTTTAAGTCAGGAGCTAAATTCTTAAGCCAGTTAGAGCAAAAAAGTAAATTAATCAATATCCTGGGAAGAAATCAAGCGTTGACGAACCACCTCGTAAAAGAAAACCGCAGCTGCGGCACTGACATTAAGGCTGTTTACCTGTCCAAGCATGGGAATAGAAAGAAGGGTGTCACACTTTGCTTTTATATTCGCTCTGAGTCCAGATCCTTCTGACCCAAGAACGATGGCTATTGAACGGGTATAATCAAATTCAAACCATCTGTTTTGAGCTTCACCTGAAGCGCCGACAACCCAGATCCCCTGAGTCTTGAGCCATTCAATAGCCCGGGCTAAATTTGTTACTCGAGATACCTTAAGGTGAGCCAGGGCTCCGGCGGCTACCCGGGCGACTGTGCCGGTTAGGCCGGCCGAGCGCCTTTCTGGCAATATCAATCCATCTGCTCCCGCTCCTTCGGCGCTTCTTATTATGGCCCCGATATTCTGAGGATCTTCGACTTCATCCAGAATGACCAGGAAAGCTGGCCTATCTTTTACCAGAAGGTCTTCGAGATCCACATATTCCTTTTCAGCCACCAGGGCCACCGCCCCCTGGTGATGGGGGTACAAGGTATCGAGTCTTTCTCTGGGAGCAAAAACCAGGGGGATATGATTAGCTTTAGCCAGATTGATAATTTCGCTTATCCGGTAGTGACCTTTTTCCTTCTGGATAAAAATTTTATTAATTCTACCGGGCGATGATTTCAGCCATTCAATTATCGGATTAATTCGACCAAGCTTATCTTTAAGTTCCATAAAATTTCTCCTTAAAATTGGCTGCTCTTTATCAATTAAAAGATTCCGGACTTTCCCTTTGCTTTTCCATTTATAAAAAATCTTATTCAAAAATTAGGTCGAGCCAGACTTATAAACCTAAAACTGAAGCTGTTTTCTTCAAGCGCTGGAGGCAGTTTAATATCGGCCGGGGAAAAGAGAGTTTGGAACCTTCTTCTACCAGTGGAATGAATTTGTCGAGTTCCAGTCCCGAAGCTCTGGCCGTTAAGGCCACTCGAATCGGGTGGTAAAGATCCTTGCCCTTAATCCCTGTTTCTTTTTTAATTTCTCCTGTAATTTGGGCAAAGATTTCATAATTGAATTCTTCCAGATTAAGAGTTTTTTGAATAAAAACGGAAAGTACTTTTCTGGCTTTCTCTGTGGAGATTATTTCTCTGGCCTCTTGGTCCAGTTTTTCTGGTCCAAAGTCAAAGATAAGAGTGAATTTCTGCGGCAGTTCTGAAAATTTATCTACGCCCTCTATCAAAACCTCCACCGCCTTTTTTACCCAGTCCAGTTGCTCGGCGGAAGGATTCGCCGGAATTAATCCGGCCTGCTGCAAATAGGGGAGGGCCAGCTCGAGCTTTTTCTCTGGCTGGAGAATTTTAATGTGCTGGCGGTTGAGCCAGTAGAGCTTTTCATAGTCAAAGATAGCGGCCGAACGACTAACCCGGCCTAAGTCAAACAACTTGATTAATTCTTTGAGCTGTAAGACCTCATGTCCTTCCGGAGGCGACCAGCCAAGGAAAGCTAAATAATTGCTTAAAGCTTCGGCGAGAACACCTTCCTGCCGGAACTGGTCGAGGGAAGTGGCCCCATGACGTTTGCTCAACCTGGTATTGTCTTTTCCCATAACCATCGACAGGTGAGCGAAAACCGGGATTTTCCAACCGAAAGCTTTATATAAGAGAATTTGCCGGGGAGTATTGGAAACATGGTCCTCACCCCTAATTACATGGGTGATATTCATCAGGGCGTCATCAATAACCACGGCGTAATTATAAGCGGGCATGCCATTAGAGCGGACAATTATAGGATCGCCAATAACCTTAAGGTCGAATTCAACTCGGCCGCGAACCAGATCGTCAAATTCTACCAGCCCTTCTTCCGGCACTTTTAGCCTGATAGCCGCAGGTTCTCCGCTGGCCCGGCGTCTTTCTGCTTCCTCGGGCGGAATATTTCGGCACTTCCCGCTGTAAACTGGCATCCTTCCTTCAGAGAGAGCAGCCTGCCTTTCCTTTTCTAATTCTTCTGGAGAGCAGAAGCAGTAATAGGCCTTGCCCTCCTCCAGTAATTGCTTCGCGTACTTATGGTAAAGCTCGAGCCTTTCTGATTGTCGGTAAGGACCAAAAGGCCCCCCAACATCAGGACCCTCGTCCCAATCAATTCCCAACCACCTCAGGTCCTGGATTAAATTCCTTTCATATTCTTGAGTCGAGCGTTCAATATCAGTATCTTCCACTCTTAAAACAAATGAGCCACCTTTTTGCCGGGCAAAAAGCCAGTTGAAAAGGGCTGTCCGGGCATTGCCAACGTGAATATAACCAGTGGGACTTGGAGCGAATCTGACTCTTATTTTATCCGGGCTTTCATTTATTATATTCATAGCGTAAGGATAATTCGGCCCCGGCCAAAAATCAAGGGAAAGAGGTTATTATTGAGCATTAAAGGGACATAAGGTAATGAGGAGCTAATGGATCTACCGCCTCATTGGAACTATTAGTCTAAGGTGGATGGTAAAAAAATATTGTAGACTTCAGGAGAAAACCGAAGAAATTTGGCTGGAAACAGGGGTTAGAATGTTTGCAAATCAGCCATTTCCAGCTGGTTCTTTTTGGTAAACCCGGCCGGTATAGTGTAAATTCCAGCCGGGGTTGGCTTTTTACTCAATTCCAGTACTTCAGCTCTGGAGTTGACTTCTACTCCCATCATTTGAGCTCGGGTTTCATAAGCTATCCACAAGCCTTTTATTTTCTGGATTTCAGCGACTGCCTGACCAGAGGCCTGAAGGTGCATTTTTAAAATTTCAGGCTGAATCTTATTCAAGTAGGTTTTGAGATCAACCGGCAGCTCTTCTGAAGCCCAGATGCTCATCTCAATTGGGTACATCATGATGGTCATATCTAACTTGTAACCATGGCATTTGATATTATTGATTACCTTGTTCTCTCCAGTTGGAGAAACCGATATGGTCATCTGTTGCAGCGCTTGAGCCATTTGAGTTAAATCAGGTGGCAGCAGGCTAACAAAATCTACCGGAGGAGTAATTTCAATATAGGATTTCGTTCGTTGGATAATGAGATAAAAAAGATTTTTCTTTAGGTCAAACAGGTAAGAAAAATTTTCTCCTGTTCGCAGATAGTAATTATCACTTACCCATTCTTCAACAATTGTTTCTTTGGCTGGAATTGATTGGCCCATAGCGTTAATAGGATCAGTGTTGACCCTGGTCTTAATATAGACATCAGCTGAAAGGCCAGAAAAAAGCGCCACTATTAAAATTACCATAATTAAAGTCTTTTTCATTCTTCACCTCGCCTTTTTATATTTTATTTTATCTTGAAGCTTGAATCCAGATAAAACTGAAGTAAAATAATCTTTTGATAGGTTTTACGAATAATGCCTGAAAAAGTTAGATTGTCCAGGCTTATAATTAAAGTTTCTGGGCTTCTCAGTATTTTCACTTCTGCAGTGATAATAATCCTCATTATCTATGGCCGGACTGCTGTCGGACCAGGCAAAGAAATAGGGCAACTGTCAGGATTAGACATTTTATCCGCCCTGGGGTTAGCTCTGGCGGCGGCCGCGCTAATTTTCGGACTTTTGGGATGGATAACTGTTTCGGGAATAACCAGTCAAAAAAAATGGTCCTGGGTTACTTCTTTTTTTATCAGCTTGGTTTTAACCCTTCTTTTCCCCCTGGGAACAATTTTTGGAATTAAGCTTCTGGTGAATCTTTTCCACCGGGAGTCTAAGGCTTGGTTTGGTTGGGAAGCAGCTTTTGTTTCCCAAAATGAAGTCAAAGCGTCTGCTTCTGCCGGAATTGATTTAGACCTTCTCCAGGCGGGAAAAGAGGAAAACCCAGAAGAAAAAAACAACTCCTGACGGAATTTCTCCCTGGAGTCAAGAAACTGGCTGGAAGTTTCTGTCCAAGAGAGACGATAAGGATTTTAAGGAGGAAAACAATGAAATACCCAGGCCGGAGCCTATATTTAATTTTCTTGATAATCCTGACGGCGCTGAATTCTTTAGCCCAGGAAAAAATCCCCCGGCCGCTTCAAGAGCCACCCCGAGTGTTTATTGATTGCCATCAATGTGATATGGCTTATATTCGCTCGGAAATTACTTTTGTCAATTTCGTTCGAGATAGGACCGAGGCCGATGTTTACATCCTGATTACCATCCAAAGCACCGCTGATGGTGGGCGCGAATATACTTTGAACTTTATCGGCCGAAACAACTATTATGATATTCATAATACCCTGAAATATGTTTCGGCCAGAACCGACTCCCCTGATGTCGAACGAAAAGGCTTGGTCAGGATGTTAAAGGTTGGCCTGGTCCCGTATCTGGCGAAAACAGATCTGGGTGATTATCTTAAAATTGATTTCGAAAAGCGACTACCCCAGGCTCCACTCGAAGACCAGTGGAATTTTTGGGTTTTTAGCTTAGGACTATCAGGAAGTATTTCGGGGGAGCAAATCAAGAACTTTTTCTCAATGAATACCAACTTGAGTGCCAGCCGGGTGACTGAAAAAACGAAATTTCGCTCCGGAATCTCAGGGAGTTTTAACAGCAGCCGCTTTAAAGTTGAGGATAAAGGAGTTACTGACATCATTAGTTCAACCCAGCGCAGTTACAGTCTTTCTACTCTATATGTTTTTTCCCTTAACCAGCACTGGTCGGTTGGAGGCTGGTTTGGCCTATCGTCCTCTACCTATAACAATATCAGTCTTAATATTAATCCGGCGCCAGCTATAGAATATGATTATTTTCCCTATTCAGAATCCACCAGGCGACAGCTGCGATTTCTTTATCGGGTGGGTTACAATTTAAATTTTTATCAGCAGGAAACTATTTATGACAAGATGAGGGAAGGTCTGCTGGGGGAAACTCTTTCGGTTACCCTGGAAATAAAAGAACCATGGGGGAATATCAGTTCTTCCTTAGAAGGATTCCATTATTTTAATGATTTCAAAAAGAACCATTTCACTTTTTGGACGAATCTTAATTTGAGGGTTTTTCGAGGGCTATCGGTAGGCTTTTATGGTCGTTTTGCCAAAATAAAAGATCAGATTTATTTAGCTAAGGGAAATCTTAGTCTGGAAGATATTTTGCTTCAGAGAAAAGCCTTATCGACGACCTATAGCTATGGGCTTTCTATCGGGATTAGCTATACCTTTGGTTCAATTTATGCTGGGGTAGTTAATCCGCGGTTTGGATATTGAAAGCCAGGCGGGCGGATAAACTAAAAACCTTTTAGGCTCTTATAAATCATTCGCACCGGGGAGCGTTCTTTTGGTTTTCGAGGATTTATCTCAGATTATAAAATGGGCAAATTATAAGCGCTCGACCTTATACCCAAGGGATTTATCAAAATGCCAATGGATTTTTGTTTTCAGGGGGCAAGCCTAAGCTTATAAAAATTTTCCAATAATTATCAGAATTAAGACTGTTCGGGGTCCAGAAGCGGACTTTTCCCAAATCATTAAGCTGACCTTTTCCGTCAAAAGTAAGATAGAAAACCTGGGAGTTGGAACCTTCAGGTAGAAGTAAATAAATAGTAGATGGAAGAAAAATTTTTTCATTTAAAAAATCAATCTCAGGAAAATTAACTTTAAGACTCAAGTGGTCAGGGCTTAAAGAAAAGCTTAAATTCTCATCCTGGTAAGTTAAGTTTATTTCCGAAACCGGGTCCATAAATGTTATCGCCGGCTCAGATTCCTCGCTTGATTGGGGAGAAGAGTTGGGCAAACATTCAGGGAAAGCGGGTGGTTCTATTCTGGTGAGGAGTAAAAGAGCTTTTTCCCACCACCGCCGATACAAAGTCAGAACCCGGAGTTCTGCCTCTGCCCGTTGTCTTGCCGACTCCTGTTCAGGAAGATACCTTACCCAGAAATAAAAATTATTTAAAAAATTTCTTATTTCTAGCTCGGCTTGGTGGAAATAGTCTTCTAAGCTTGATCGATACCGGTGGTAATAATAATCTGCCTGTTCCATATAAAGACGGCAATAATTTTCTCGGGCTTTTTTTAAGCATTCCGGCCTCTCGGGAGGCGGAACCTCCAGGCAAGCCTTTTCTTTTTTGGCATAATCATTGTAAATGGCTTCCAGCCTGGCGATAGCCTGAGAGATAATCTTTTCCAATTCGAGATCTACCGGCTGCTCGGATTCTCTTTCTAGCCGGTCAAGTCGGCCTCCCAATTCTAAAAGGCGAGAATAAGCCTCTGTCGACTTTAAGCGCCAGGTTGGAATTGATTGGCTCTCTGGCTCTTCGGTTTTTGATCTAGAGAAAGCTATTAGCTCTACTCTTTTTTTAAATTCAGCTTCTTTTTCTTCAAGCTTAAGAATAGCATTTTGATAAAAAGAGGTTAGATTCTGATACGTCAGATAATCGGTGGGGAGTGGGGGAAGGGGCAGGGGCACTTCTTGTTTAAAGGCCGCAGGGATTACCGATGTCCCGGCTTTGGCGGCCAGCTCTTCTCGATAACTTCCCTCAAGAGAATTTTTCAGGTAAGGGCGAACTTTTTCTAAAGAGGCATATCTGGAATTAATAAGATAAAGTGAATAATTAGCTTCAGGTTCCAAAGGAGCCAGGGTAATGGCTTTAAGAAAAAATTCTTTGGCCTCGGCTTCATGATTAAGACCATAGGCGGCCACCCCAAGGTTATTCAGAATGACTGGATTATCAGGAAAATGCTGATTAGCCTCCTTCAGAAATTCATAAGCCAGTTCATATTGGCTCAAAGCATCCGAAAAAGTTCAGATTTCGAGAAGCCGGGGATCTTCTGGACTTGATTTAAGCTTCAAATCAATTAAAGCCAGAGCCTCGAGGGTTTTCCCTTGAATCCAGAAGTTTAAAAGATACAGATCAAAAGCTTTATAGCCGGCCATCGCCTGATAATTTTCGGCCAAATCGTTTAATTTTTCTCTGCCGATCTTTTTTAGCAAAAACTGGTTGAGCTTTTCTATGGCCGAAAAATTTTTAACTTCTTGAACGACCGGCTCCACTCGATTTTTATAATCACCTGGTTGCCAGGGCAGATATTTGAATAAATAAGAAAACATCCCTGGTTGATTGGTGTTAGAAAGCCAGGTTAAAGCTTTTTCCTGGGGAGAGGCGAAAGACTGGGCCAAGCCGATAACCATTATAAAAAACAGACTGGTTAGAACCGTAAGCATTTTTTTTCTCAATTTTATTGACTCCATTAAGGACGGGCGAAAAATGACATAAAAAAGAAGGTAATTCTTACCGAAAGCCATAGTTTTTCCGCTCAGAAAGGTTTTCTTTTGGCCAATCTGAGTTTTAACATTGATTTTGCCCCAAGATTTATCTATTCAATTTTAATCAAATTTCCGATATAAATCTATTTTAGGCCGTCTGATTTTTAGTTGGCAGAAAAGAACAATGGCTTTGATAAGCCAGAAAGGAGAATTTCTATGGGGATAGGAGATTGGCTAAATGAATTCGAGGGGGCGATAATAGTGGCTGATGAAGAGGGGAAAATTTTATATCTGAATGAAAAGGCTGCCCGGAATTATGAACAGGACGGTGGCTTCAAATTGTTGGGACAGAACCTGTTCCACTGTCATAAAGCTCAATCGAAAGAAAAAATAAAAGCTATAATGAACGAAAATAGAGCAAATGTTTATACCATAGAGAAAAAGGGAATTAAGAAGCTCATCTATCAAGCACCCTGGGTGAGCCAGGGACAGGTAAGAGGAATAATTGAATTGAGCTTGGAGATCCCTTTTGATCTGCCGCATTTCGTTCGCGATTAAAAAAGATGATTAGAAAGTCGGCCATCAGGGCAAAACTAAAATCCTCTCGGTTTTTAACGAGGTGGAAGTTAGAAATTGGCCAGGATTCTATTTACTCTGGTTCAGGAAGTCCTCCAGGCGCTCGAATTCCAGCTTCAACCTTTTTAAAGTTTTTTTAGCTGCCTCTAAATCCTGGCTTTTACCGGCAGTTTCCATTTCGTAAGCGGCTTCTCTGAGTGCTGGCAAGCTGAGATTAGCGGAGGCCCCTTTCAGGGAATGGCCACTTTCTTGAATTACTTGGTAATTTTTCTCATCAATAGCTTTCTCTAACTCCTGGCAGCGCTTCTCAAATTCTGTCCGATAGATATCCAGCAGCTCCTTTAGAAATTCTTCTTCTCCGCCTATTCTTTCTAAGGCTTCTTGTTTATTAATCGGCGGAAGAGAATTTGTTTTTTCTGACATTTTGTTTCTCCCTTATTTCTGGCTTAACGGAATCACCAAAAATAATCACCCGGTCCCGTCCGAGCTTTTTGGCTAAGTACAGTGCCCGGTCGGCGGTCATTATCAGTGAATCCAGATTTACCTGGCTCAAGGTATCTGAAGCTACTGCCCCGATAGAAAGAGTAACTGGGGTGGTAGTTCTCCCGCGGACGTTGAAATTATTCTTTCTGGCCAGTTCCAGCAGATGGCTGGCCACCGTCCCTGTTTGGTAAACATTGCAGGATGGCAAAAGAATTATCAGTTCATCCCCACCATAACGGCCGATCCGATCATAGGTACGAAGGTTGTTTTTAAATAGCCTAACCACCTGTCTTAAAACCTGATCCCCGCCCTGATGACCATAAGCGTCATTTATCTGTTTAAAATTATCGAGATCAATCATTAAAAGACCGAAGGGGCGACCATCTCGTTGACAGCGATTGATTTCCTCCAAAATAAACCTCATGATCGCCCGCCTATTCCAGGCATGAGTTAAGGGATCGGTGGTGGCTAAGCGGGTTAATTTTTTCTGAACCTGAAGCCAGCGATCTTCAAGCCCAATTATTCGCTGAGCCGTTTGCAGGCGGGCCTTCAGCTCAAGGAAGTTGACTGGTTTAGTCATATAATCATCAGCCCCGGCTTCCAGGCCCTGAATGATATCAAAGGAAGTATCCTTGGCCGTAAGAAGTATCAGGTAAGTGTAACGGGGTTTCTTAGCCTGCCGCAATCGGGCACAGAGCTGTGGCCCTTCTATTCCGGGCATCATCCAATCAAGCAGGGCGATTCTGAGACCTGGCTTTCGAAGAATTTCCCAAGCTTTTTCCCCGTTTTCTGCTTTGTAAACACTGTAGCCCCATTCCTTGAGCTTTTTCTCCAGAAGCCGGGAGGTCACCGGATCATCTTCGGCTACCAGGAGAGGAAATTTCTGGCGAACTGAGATTTTTGTCGATCCTTTTTCCATTCCGGCCCTCCTTAAAAGTTTATAAAATTATTTCTTTTTTCTTACTGCTCTTTCAACGGTTTTATATAGTTCTTCTGGATAAAGGGGCTTGGAAACATAATCGTCCATTCCAGCCTCCAGGCATTTTTCCCGATCGCCTTTCATTGCATGGGCTGTCATGGCGACAATCGGAAGGTGCCGCCCAGTTTGTTTTTCCAGCTCTCTTATTTTCTGAGTAGTATCAAAACCGTTCATCACCGGCATCTGAACATCCATCAGAATTAAATCAAATTCTTCTTGAGCCAGTTTATCCAGAACCTGTTGGCCATTTTCCACTACCGTTACCTGGTGCCCTTTCTTTTCCAGAAGATGTACGGCCACTTTCTGATTTATGGGATTATCTTCGGCCAGCAAGATACGATAATTACCAGGCAATTCCGATAATACTTGTTCGGGAATAGCTTCATCCTTCTTTTTCTCTATGACTGAAGCACCCTTTATTGACATTATAGTATCAAGTAAATCAGACGGCCGAACTGGTTTTACCAAGTAAGCCGAAGCCCCCAATTCCTTAGCTTTCTGGAAATCGCCCACCCGATCAGCAGAAGTCAGAATAATAATGGGAGTTTGCCGGCAGCCCTCTATTTTCTTGATATTTTCCAGCAAGGTGAACCCATCCATTTCCGGCATCGAGAGGTCAATTAGAAAAAGCCCATAAGGATTTAGCCCGGCGCAGGTTGATTGAATTTTGCTTAAAGCCTCCATTCCGCTGGCGGCTTCTTCGGGTTGCATCTGCCAGCTCTGAAGCATTTCTCTTAAGATCACCCGGTTAGTAGAATTGTCATCTACTATCAGTACTCGCTGGCCGTGGAGGGAAGAAAGAGTAGCCGATGTGACTTTTT
Organism: Candidatus Aminicenantota bacterium; assembly: GCA_002877915.1. Taxonomy (GTDB): domain Bacteria; phylum Acidobacteriota; class Aminicenantia; order Aminicenantales; family Saccharicenantaceae; genus Saccharicenans. The sequence continues at coordinate 685 of PNJE01000160.1, read as the reverse complement.
CCCCAATCCTTTCAGGCAGCCCCAGTTTTACGGTGAAATGGAAAATGCTGCCTTGGCCGACCACGCTTTCCACCCAGATGCGTCCACCCATCAACCTGACTAATTGAGAAGTTATAGCCAGGCCAAGGCCAGTACCACCGTATTTTCTATTAAGCGAAGCATCTGCCTGGACAAACGGCTGAAAAATTGACTCCAATTTATCAGGAGGAATTCCAATTCCAGTATCGCGTACCATGAAATGGAGAGTAATTCCATCAGCCGTTCTTGATTCTTCCTGGACTTCTACGGCCACCTCGCCTTTATCCGTGAATTTGATGGCGTTGCTTACCAGATTGATAATTATCTGGCGCAGGCGGCTCAAATCACCAATTACTGCCTCCGGTAACGTAGGTGGCACATGGCAGAGCAATTCGAGTCCTTTTTTATGGGCGGTTAACGCCAGAGTGGCCACAATTTCAGTGATTGAATTCTGAAGGTTAAATTCAGCCGGAATCAGCTCAATCATCCTGGCTTCAATTTTGGAAAAATCCAGAATATCATTGAGAATGGTAAGCAAAGATTCAGCTGAGGCCCGGGCGGCGGTAAGGAACTGGCGCTGCTCTTCAGTCAGCTGGGTCTGAAGGGCCAATTCTATCATGCCGATAACCCCATTCATCGGAGTGCGAATTTCATGGCTCATGTTGGC
>PNJE01000021.1 GCA_002877915.1 Candidatus Aminicenantota bacterium | reverse complement strand
AGCTTCGAGGTCGGCTTCCTTGACTGGTTATATCGGATTAGCGAAAATGAAATAGTCGAAAGATTGAAGCTGGCCTGAATTTTATCTGGCCAAAAAGTGGCAGGAATGAAAAATTGAGGAATCAGCTGAAGCCAATGAATGAGCAAAAATCAAAACCGCTCTCCAATCTTGAGGAAATTTTAAAAAAGGAAAAATTGCTTAGGCTCAGGCTAACCAATAAAAAGATTAAAATGGCTAACTTGAATCTTCAACAACCCTACCTGGGGCGGCTAACCACGGCTGAGACTAACTTTTTTAATATATGAATGGATATTCATATGATAAGGCAATGAGAAGAAAAAATTTTAATCCGACTCTTTACTTAGTCACCGATCGCCGGCTGGCCGGGAATTTATCTCTTACCGAGTTAGTTGAAAAAGCGCTCGCCGGTGGCGTGACCGTCGTCCAGCTACGAGAAAAAGAATGCCCGTCGCGAGAATTTTATGAATTGGCCATTAAAGTGAAAAAAATTATCCCCCCAGAAATTCCTCTAATCATTAATGACCGAATGGATATTGCTCTGGCGGCCCAAGCTGATGGCCTTCATTTAGGTCAAACCGACCTGCCGGTAGAAATAGCCAGAAAATATCTCGGCTCAGAGGCGATAATCGGCCTTTCGGTTGAAAATAAGGAGCAACTCCTTGCTGCTCTTGATTTGCCCGTGGACTACTTAGCTATCAGCCCGCTCTTCTCCACTCCGACCAAGACCTTCACCATTCCAGCCTGGGGACTTGAGGGATTAGCTGCTGCCCGGAAGTTAACGAATCTTCCTCTGGTAGCCATCGGGGGGATTAATGAAAGCAATGCCGCGGAGGTAATTAGAGCGGGAGCCGATGGAATAGCGGTAGTCTCAGCTATCTGTGCCGCTTCCGACCCGCAGGAAGCTGCTCGAAGGCTCCGCTTTATAATTGAAGAAGCTCGAAGATGAAAAAAGAAAAAAATTTAAAACTGAGCGATCTTGGAGAGTTCGGCTTTATTGCCCGCTTTTCCACCTCTTTTCTCCGCAACTTGCCCCCAGAGGTGGTAGGAATCGGCGATGATTGTGCCGTTGTTCCCTGGAAAGGGAAAAAGAAACTTCTGGTGACCACCGACCTGCTGATTGATGGAGTCCATTTTCTTAAAGAAAAAATTTCGGCTGAAGACCTCGGTTATAAATCCTTAGCCGTTAACCTCAGTGATATTGCTGCCATGGGAGGACGACCGCTTTACGCCCTTTTATCCCTGGCCCTTGCCCCTGAAACTGACGTTCGGTGGCTTGACCAGTTTTTCAACGGCTGGCGAGCACTTGCCCGAAAAACTAAAGTTCAGCTTCTGGGCGGCGACACAACTAAAACACTAAATAAAATGGTCATCAATGTCGCCCTCCTGGGCGAAGCTGAAGAAAATTTTATCCGCTACCGCTCGGCAGCCGAGCCTGGAGACATTATCGCCGTCACTGGTCCACTGGGCAATTCAGAAGGAGGTCTCAGGTTGATTCTGAGCGGCCTTAGAGAAAGCCAGTTAGGCTCTGATGAAAAAAAACTTCTAAAATGTCATTATCGTCCACGCCCCCATCTTCCAGAAGGTTACTTTTTAGCTCATCAGCTTGAGGTTAGAGCGATGATGGATGTTTCTGACGGCATAGACTCTGACCTAAAAAGAATAATTGAACGTTCCAATTGTGGGGTGGAAGTCTGGTTGGAGAAACTTCCAGTTTCCTCGTTTCTTAAAAAATGCAGTCAGAAATATGGCTGGCCTCTGAACGAAGTGGCCGCAGCTGGCGGGGAGGACTATTGTCTTCTGGTCACCATTGACCCGAATGGCTTTAGCCGCCTGGCCCTTAGATATCAACGCCAATTCAGACGACCGCTCTACCCGATCGGCAGAATAACAAGTGACAGAGGGCATTTTATTTACCTTTTGAATGGACGTCCGGTTGCTTTAAAAAAGAGCGGTTATGATCATTTCAAAACCTAATCTTTTCTCTCGATTTTAAGATAGCTGTTAAGACTTTATCCAGGCAGGGCTAATTCTCAAAAGGATATAGCCACTATCACCTTTTATATTTAAGCTAATATATCCACACCCAATAACCTAAAATTTCTTTATTTTCTAATTGAAAAATTTTGTTTTAAAATCCATAGCTTAAAAGCCAAGTTGAACCGAGATTTAATTAGCCGATTTTTTGGGGCCAGAGCTTTTAATTTAATTAATAAGCCGGATGAACCTTTATTTTAAAACTTCCTTCAGCACATCAGCTTCCTGGTCAGATAAGATTTTATCCTGGAAAACCACCTTCACCTGCAGCTCCTTCCCGATCGCCTCAACCAGCAGGAAATGATTGGCTCCACCATTCTTAATGTAAAGCTTGTTAAGCCGCGGTCCTCCACCGCCGCTGATGTAATATTTAATCCCATCAATTTCCCTGGTCGGACCAAAGCGATGATAATGGCCAGCAAATACGGCCAGAACCTTATGCCGGACGAGAAGCGGGTGAATTTGCTTCATCCAGAAATCTTTATCCACCTGATGGACATATTTAGAAGTTTTGGTCCAGAGGGGCACATGAACAAAGACAAAGGCCCCTTCCCATTGGTCGGAATTGGCCAAATCCGCTTTCAGCCATTCAAATTGCTCCCGGCCAATATGCCCAAGGCGGTTATCCTCAATATCCCAGAGGATAATAAAATGATAGCCTTTAAGGTCAAAAGACTGGTAGGTTTTTTTATAGCGCTGAAGATAAATTTCTTTTGATCTTCGGCTATAGATATCGTGGTTACCAGGAACCCGATAAAAAGGAGCCTGAATTTTTGATACTAACTCATCAAATTCGTTCCACTGGGACCTGGCCCGGCGTAACCCATATCCAGCGATCATATCGCCTAAATGAATTACCACATCTGGCTGGAGCTGATTAATTTTTTCTATCATGTCCTTGAAAAAGGGACTCTTATTACTGAAAAACTCCGGGCTGGTATCACCGATGACTACCATTCTCAGGTCAGCCGAAAACAGAGGAGAAGTCAGGCCGACTAAAAAGAAGGCCAGGACAAAGATTGGAATGATATTTTTTACCAATTTAAGAATTAGATTCTTCATTTTGTACTCCGAAGCTAATTAAACTATCACCATTGGCAGAAAGTTGCCAGCTCTCCTATTAAAATTGCTGACTTTTTGCCCGATAATAGATTCTATTTTCTTTCTCTTTAAAAAAATAATCACCGAAGAAACCGGAGCGAATATACTTTTCTGGGAAAATCGCCGCTGGCATATTCGACTTTTACTTTTTTCTGGGCTATTTCTTCCTCGGCATAGGCTTCAATTACTTCACCGATGAAAAGAATTTTATCGCCGGTCTCCACCTCCTGGCTAACCCGGCATTCCATATGAGCTAAGCATTCGGCGATAATCGGGGCTTTGACTTTTCGCCCAGGCAAAGGAGTGAGGCCAGTGGCTTTAAATTTATCCACCTCGGAACCTGAATGGTATCCGCAAAAATAGATTTCTTTCTTCAACCGGGCCGAAGGCACATTGACCACAAATTCTCCGGTCTTTTCGATTAATTTCCGAGAATAAGAATTCCGGCCAACGGCGCAGGCAATAAGGGGCGGATTTTTAGAGACCGGAAAGCAAAAGCTAACAGCGATGATATTAGAAGCACCCGAAAATTCACCGCAAGTAATTAAAAAATGCCTCATCGGCCACATAAATTCCAGGTATTCCACTTCCACTTTCATAAATTTTCTCCTTATTTTTATTTTAGGCCATACCGACGTTCAACAACCAGCTAAATCATTTTCCCAGGCGGCCACCTCAAAAACAAGACCAATCTTTAAATTAATTCTCACTACCGGCAAATAACTTCCCTAAGCCCGGGATTGATTTTTTAACCTTTTTAAATTAAATTGATTCTGTGATAAATTTCTTCCATTTTTTTAAAGCCGGCCAAAGGTTTCTTCTAAAGTAAAAGTTTCAACCAAGAGTATGGAAAAAACAAATCCAAGACAAAATAGCCAGCAGTTATCAGGGAAAAAGCTGAGTACTGAGCAGATAGCTCAGACCCTGGTAAAAAACTCTCCTTATGGCCTGGTCCTAATCGATAGCTCTGGTCGCTGGCTCTTGGCTAACCCGGCTTTTACTGAACTAACGGGCTACAGCCTTGAGGACATTCCAGAAGGAAAATCCTGGTTTGAAAAAGCCTTTCCAGACTCAGAAACAAGGGAAAAAATTATGGAGCTCTGGAAAAAAGATTGGAAGGAAAGAAAGACCAAGGATCGCGAATTTGAAATTGTCAGAAAAGATGGTCAAAAGAAGTGGATAGGAATGCGGGCCACATTTCTCCCTGATGGTCAAATAGTTATGGCCTTCCATGATCTCACTGAAAGAAAGGCTTTGGAAAAAGCTCAAGAGAAATCAGAATCTTATTATCGGGCGCTGCTCGAAGCCATACCAGATATGGTGGTTATCACTGATCCCGATGGAATCATTACCTATGCCTCTGACTCGGTGGTGAGATATTTTGGTTATGATTCGGCGGAAGAAATTATTGGCCGAAACAACCAGGATTTCTTTGCCCCAGAAGAAGTTGAAAGAATCCAGCAAATCGGGTCCTTCATCCAGGCCCAGGGTTATCTTAGTCCACTGATAGCCGCAGTAATTAAAAAAGATGGCACCAGAAGAATTGTTGAACTAAGCTCTTCTTCAATCCGCGACCACAATAGCCAGGTCATTGGTTATATCGGCATCTTCAGGGATATAACCGAAAGAATCGAGCTGGAAAAAAATCTGCGAGAAATGCTTAAAGAAAAGGAAGTCCTCATCAGAGAAATTAACCATCGGGTAAAAAACAATTTGCAGCTAATCCACAGTCTTTTACGCCTTCAATATCATCAAAATCCAAATCCCGAAGTAAAGGCGGCTCTCAAGGATACCCAAAGCCGGGTAAGAGCTATTTCTTTAATTTACGAGAGCCTTATGCGGGCAGAACACCTCGACCGGATAAACCTTAAACTCTATGTCGATAAAATTGTGACTCATTTAGCCTCTGTCTACCAGCAAAAGGAAAAGCCAATTAAAATTATCCTGGATTTAGAGGAAATTTATGCTGATATCTCTAAAGCCCATCCCTGCGGGTTAATTGTGTCAGAGTTAATTTCTAACTCGCTCAAGCATGCTTTTCCCGGAAATAGTCAGGGTACCATAACCATTTCTCTTCACCGGGATAAAGAAGGGAAAGTAATTCTCTCGGTGGCTGATGATGGCATTGGCCTGCCAGCTGATTTCAATTTTACAGAACTCGATTCCCTTGGCGGACAGATTATTAACGACCTGGTGAGGCAAATCAACGGTTCGCTATCCAGCCATACTGAGCCAGGCAGGGGAACCGAAATAAAAATTACCTTTATGACCGGGACTGATTAGAAGGAAACTCAACTATCTGAATTTTCTTTACCCCAGCAGGAAGTGAATTCAAATTTTTAATTTCCTTCCAGTTAGAAGTTCCCGGCTCTCCGCAGCGCACGAGGTATCTTCCTACTCGGTAAACACCCGGCCGATATTCCGTTCCCCGGATTCTGAGGGTGTAAAGAATTTCCCCGCTTTTTTCCTCAACCACCTGAACTACTGGATTTTCCAGGCCCTTAAATTTAAAAAGTGGCAGATAGCTAACTGGCTGGCGACCGTCATTTTCAGCTTGACTAATCGTCAGGGGCCACCCGGGATAAGGCTTAGCTTGGGCGGCCGATGGGTCAACATTCGTTGGCCAATTTTCAAAAATAATCTGCCTGGTTTCCCGGTCAAAACGGATAATTCCATAACCTGGTTGAGCCCGGTAAACAGAGGGACCCTCGGAAGCAAAAGGGTTAGAAATGGCCTCAAGGGTAAATTTATTGCTCAGGGCATCCTCAAAACGCCCGCTAATCTGAGTTTCTGTTTTCCTGACTGATTTTTTAGCAGCCTGTAAGAAAGAAGAAGGAAACCAGCGGGCTGGCCAGGAATTAATTATGGGAGAAGCGATAAAAGCCCAGCCACCCTCGCCGCTTTTTCCCAGCCCATATTTCAAACTACTGGCCGGACCACCAGAACCAGCCAAGTGCACCGCCAGGGCCTTCCGCAAAATTTTAACCGCTTCATCCCGGGCTGAAGGTGGCCAGCCTCCCGTGTTGAAATCAGCCACCGGCTGGTCATCAGGAGGAAATTCTCCTATCTTAACGAGTGGCAGCCGGAAAAGGGCTTCATCTCCCAACCAGCCTTCCGGCATAGTGATTAAGGATACCCAAAGACTGGAAGAAAGCGCGGCTTTCATCCAGACACCGGATGACCAGTCAGCCGCCCATTGCTCAAGGAAATTCAACTGGTCCCGTCCAAGAAGCTCCGCTCCCTGAACCCGGCTGTATTTTTTCAGGTCCAAATCACGATTTAAAGCCCAGCCATTCCTGATTTGAGCATCAGGCAAAAGTGGTTGGGGAGCTGATTTGAACGTCCGGTCATCAATGATTGCCAGGCTTAATCCCCCATATTTCACTTCACTATAATAAGGCTTTATCCCGAGGCCGGGAATTTCTGGGCCCGGAGAATCTGGAAGATGGGTGGTTTGAGTTTTTAGCACCAAGCGAACAAATTCTGCCGGCAGAAGAAACCCGCCGCTATCCTCGGCGGCAATGGGATCAGCAATTTTCAGAGAAAGGCCACCTTTGCCTCCATCCCCCCATAGCTTTTGCTGGAAAAAATCCCGAGCATCTGGAATTAAGATTGCCGGTCGGTCCTTCAGAAGTTCAGAAAATGCCCAGCCGAATAGAATCCACTGACGCAGGTACTCCTGGCGCAATTTATCCAGGAGCACATTGTCGTGCCAGAAAGATGCCGGCCGCCCGTAAATCTGGTTGCCAGCAAAGCAGACTATATCTGGATTTTGCTTTTCCAGGTTCGCTACCAATTCAGAATGGGGAAAGCCTTCTTCATTATTGTTGCTCAAGAGGGCCATTATCAGTTGTTTTTTATCTACCGGTTCTTTTCTCATCTTCCCATAATAATAGGGTAATTCCGCATAGCCAAGCTCCTTATCTACCACGGCAATTCGGTAATCAAAGTCGTGGTCAGTTTTCCAGCCTGGAATTTTAAACTCAGCTGTCCATGAGTCTTTATCCACCCCGCCATCCGCTATTTTTTCCCATTTTCCATTTTCCTGTACTTCTAAGCTAACTTTCGATTGATCAGAAAGACTTCCTGGAATCAGCTGGGCGCTAAGTTTTAAAGTGTTCTGACTCAAAGTATAAAGGCTTAAAACAACCGGTCCAAAAGCTCTTTGTTCGTATTCTTTAAAGAGACCACCAAAAAGCTTTAAATCATCAAACGTGGAGACAGGTTGCTGGCCATTCAGTCGGACTTCTGTAAGGCTTGAAATTAGCGCCAGTCCGCCGCCAATTTTTTCAGAAGGAACCGCTCCGTCTTCCAGTTCATCAAGAACTTTTTCAGAATCCTTAGTTAAAACCTTTAACCCCACTCGAAAACCTGAGTTTCCGGGCTCAACCCTTAGCTTCAACTCAATTCCTTCTTTAAGAGCTTCTCTGACATTTTCTTGAAGCTCTTCCGAACTAACGCTTTCCAGGTCGCCAATAAATAGCAGCCCCTCAGTGGTAACTCCGACTTCCATTCCCTGGCCCGCAACGGCCGATCTCGAACGATAATCATCTATCGGACCTTTTATTCCAAGGCGCCACCCAACATAATTCCTGGTCCTCGGCCTCGACGGCAGAGATGGGACAGAAACCTTAAAACTAATTTCCGCTCGATCAGAATTTGTCTCCGGATGAGATTTAATTTCCCGGGTAAGAACATATAGGTAACAATTAGAAGATGCAGTCAGGTTTTCTATTTTCCCTCCAGCCACCCGCCAGTCTTCTAAGCGATTAGCCCAAAATTCCGGTCCGATCCATTGACGATTAATGTTCGGTGGCAATTTTAGGCTGAAATCAGAAGCTTCAGCCGGAAAGGAAAGCAATAATATAGCAATAAAGACAAGAGGAAGAGAAACAAAAATAGTTAAGGAATCTGGATCAAGCAACCCTTTCTGAACGATAATTTTTCTTAAAAACTGACTGACCGGGGTTAGTTTTCTACTATTTTTTCTACTATTTTTTTCGCCAATCATCCCCTTACTCTCGAATAATATCTCTTCTAATTCTTTAATTTGCTTCATCGCTGGAAAACTCTTCATTCCCTATATTTCTCCCGCTTACTTTAAGCCTTCATTTCTACCTATTGTTTTTTTTGGCTTAAATTTTATATTTTAATTCATTAACCACAGACAAACAATTTAAGCTTAAGTTTCTAAGAGAAATTTTTAGAAAAATTTTAATTCAGAAAATGATTGACTCCAAGCTGAATTGTGCCTTTCCAGGTAAAAATATAAGTTTAAAATTTCAATGGCTGAATCTCTTATCCCCAATCCGCGCCGCGGCCAGGCGGTCATTTTTCCGCCTGTATAACTCCATATCCATAAATAAATCAAAATAATATTGTCCAGGGATTAAAAGTGGCGTTAGTCCGAAAGCTAATCTGATTTTTAAGCGAAAATTTTTTCCGTTAGGGCCCGCCCACATTTTAAAACCACAGGTCAAAAAGCAGTTTTCACCTCTGGTTTTAGTCAATTATCTGGCTGGCTTTTTAGTTAAGGAAATTTCGCTTAGCAAATATTCTGTCATCTGATATAATAAGGCGGCGAAAAAATGTTTCGATTAGCCATTGTTTTAGCCCTGGTTTTCTCCCCAGTAGCTGCCCTGTCGTCTTATCTTATTACTTACGCCGAATATAAAAGACATTTTCCTGAAGATTTGAGACGGGCTCGAAAATTCTCCCTGACCTTTGCCCTTATGAGCTTTATTTTTTTTACCATGATGATAATTCTGGCCGTCATTTTTATTGATAAGTTCCTGCCGAAATAAATTACCTGGATTTGCTTTTATTAGCCGATAAAGGAAAGTAAATATATCAGGGCTGAAGAAGTGCCCGGAGATTTTTTATAACCGGGAAAAAGCCGAAGATTTCGGGAAGACAGAAAGAATGGGATTAATAATAGGATTAAGAAGTAAAAAAAGAAGATAAATAATAAAATATAAAGATAAAGTCATAGCCCTGTAAGGTCGGCATATGTTAGAAAATAGAGAGTCTCCTTTTTTATCCATTATCATCCCGGCCTTCAATGAGGAAGAGCGGATAGGATTCACCCTAAGAAAAATCATCGACTACTTAGAACTCAGGCATTTTCAGGCAGAAATTATTGTCGTGGATGACGGCAGCTCCGACCGAACGGCCGAACGAGCCAATGAGATTCTGGCGGATTGGCCCCTCGCTCGAGTAATCAGTCTTCCGAAAAATGAAGGAAAAGGAGCGGCTGTCCGCCAAGGCGTCCTGCAGGCTTCTGGCCAACTGATTCTTTTCACCGATGCCGACCTGTCAACCCCGATAGAGGAACTGGAAAAGATGCTGTCGTTAGCGGCTGAGGGTAACCAGGTGATCATAGGCTCGCGGTCGTTGCCCCAATCAGAAATAAAGAGAAGGCAGAGCTGGCTGCGCGAACATATGGGGAAAACTTTCAATCTTTTTGTCCGGCTGATGTTAATAAAAGGCCTAAAAGATACCCAGTGCGGGTTTAAGCTTTTCCAGCAGGAAGCCGCCAGGAAAATCTTCAGCCAGCTTCAGACCAAAGGATTTGCCTTTGATGTTGAGGTATTAGTTCGAGCTCAAAAGCTGGGTTATCAGATCGCCCAGGTTCCAATCGTCTGGATTAATTCTCCCCACTCGAAGGTTCGCCTGATCAAGAGTTCTATAAGAATGTTCCTGGATCTCTTAAAAATAAGAAAAGCAATCAGAAAGAATTAAGAACGCCATTTTTCAGAGGTTTACTTAAAAGATTTTTATTTATTTCCGCTCCAGCAGTTTCTGGTTTTTTATTTTTATTCCCTCTTGAATAATCTCATCCAGCAGGCAGCAGGCATCTTTTACATAGCCGGTGCAGAATTTCTGAAACAGGTTTTTCTCGTGGGCTAAGGCCAGCCCGTGGGGTGTTTTCAGGCTGCAGCCAATAAGGTCAGAACAGTTAATCGACCCGTGGAGCTCAATAAACTGCCGGCAGAAATTCTGAGCCAAGAAATAAGTTAATTCTTTGGAGGTCAGGTCTTCAGGGTGACTTCGACCGAAATGAAGACCGAGCACCAACAATGCTCCCATGACGGCGCCACAGGTGAGGCCCTGGTGGGAGACTCCGCCGCCAAGGACCTGGCTCATTTTTAGAGCCGCTTCTTCCGGTAGACCCAGGTTAACAGCATAAGGAACAAAAACAGCCTGAGAACAGCTGAAGCCCCGGTCAAATAACTCTCTGGCTTTTTCCGAGGCGGGAACTAATCTAACTTGAGCTGAATCCTTAGCCAGCTCTTCCGTTCGGCTCTTTGATGAAATCCTGTTTTCTCGGACTTTTTGATTTTTCTTGATTTTCTTCATCTTTCCTCTCTCTTTCTTCGAAACAAACGGGAATCGAAATTTATAACCCCAAAGAGTTCCAGGAAATCTTTGGTTACTTTCCTGAGTTTAGCCTGGCCTTTATCCTGGCCCAGGAAGCAGTTGTTAAGAAGCTTTCATCCAGATCCTCCACCATTTCGATAAATTTTTTAAGGGGCAAAGTTATAGAAAAATGGTTGGGCTCAACAAAAGGCCGAGCGCTAATGTCAAACAGCCCAAGGACCGCTGAGGGATTCTCTTTCTGAGCTTCAAGTCGAGGATAATAAACCAGACTGGCACAACCAGAGGCAAACGGACAGATGACCCCGCCCTCAACCTCCCTGAATTCGCCCAGGGTGAATAAGGCGGAGATAACATCCGGCTGGTCGAGGAAAATAATCCCTTCTGGAATTTCTCCGGCCTTCAGCCGATCAAAACGTCTGAAAATTAAATAGGGTGCCGAAGCTTCTAAAAACTTTGTCTTTTGGAGAATGAGATCAACAATTTCCGGATTCTTTTTATATCTTTCACCTTCCATCACCCCCTCCAGTCCACAGGAAAGGAACCAGCGAAAATTAGGCTGGATTTCTTCTGAAAAACCTGTATAACGTTTTCCACCCGAACAGCCGATTCGTTCGGCCGAGAAGGCGATATCAACCTGGTCAAAAACTTGGCTAACCTGCTTAATCAGGCAGTTGACACTCCCTCCCTTGCCAGGAACTGGAGGTGGAGCCAGAAGAGAACTATAGGCTTCATCAGCCGAATAAAAAAACGCCACTGGCCAGCGGGCTTGAGGAAAATACTCGGGCCATTTTTCCATAAATTTCTTCTGACACTCGGCGAACATTATTTCCTCCTGTAAAATCAGGCCTTTTTTCTTTGTTTTATTCTATTTTATTTAATTAAATTCAGCGGTCAAAAAAAATTATTAAAGTTGAAGAATAATGATAAAATAGGCTAAATAATAGATAAGGAGAAAGAAAAACTCGCATGGTTTATTCTGATTCCCGCCGTAATCATCAAAAATCAATTTTCCTGGTTTTAATTTTCTCTTTAACTTTTCTTCTAACTAATTATCCGGCCTGCCTCCAGACAGCTCCGCGCCCAGCTAACTGGGCCCAGCCGATAAAGCTCAATGGCGTCCCCAAGCTTCATAAAGTTTCTGATAGCTTGTATCGGAGCGCCCAGCCAACCGCCACCGGCTTCCAACAATTGGAAAAATTTGGAATAAAAACCATAATTGACCTGACCGGAGCTCACCGCGATCCCAAATTAATGGCCGGCACGAAGCTGAAATATTACGATATCCCCTCCAAGGCTTCCGAAGTCCAGGAGGGAGACCTTTTACAATTTCTTAAAATCGTCACCAACCCGGCCGAAGCCCCCTACTTAGTTCACTGCCATCATGGAGCCGATCGCACTGGCTTATTTGTCGCAGTTTACCGTATCATCATTCAGAACTGGCCTAAACAGGAGGCCATCTTAGAGATGCAGAAAGGCGGGTTCGGTTTCCATAATACTTATACTAATATTGTTAAATACCTGCTGCATTTCGATCCAGAAAAATTCCGGCAGGCTCTGAAAACCACCCCGGGGGGAAAATCTCTCGTTTCTGGGTTTAACCAATCAGCTCTCCAAGATAGATTTATCAGGAGCCCTATTTTCTCTTAATAAAAAATGAAAAGAAAAGAATTCTGGATTTTCTTTATTATTCCTTATGTCGTTACGGTGGGACTTTTTATCACTGTTTCTCAGCTGAACCGAAATTTTATTCAGGTTAGGGTTGAATCGTTGATTCAAGATCAGCTCAAAGCCACCGCCTCCATTTTGAAGACCCAGATCAAAGAAATGCTGGAAGAAGGTATCCCGGCTGGCCAGGTACTCGACCGCTATTCCGGAATTGAGGACATCTATTTTATCGCCCTGCTGGACCGCCAGGAAAATGTTCTTGACTGGCGATCTCAATTTGAAGGCTATCTTCCCTTTTCTCGCTATAAACGTCCGCCGACTGAATTCTGGATTATAGATTCACCTCAGGGGCCAATTTTTAATCATTACTCTTTTTTCACCCTGAAGGATGGCACCCTTTATCATCTTTACCTTGGTTACTCGATGAAAAATCTGGCTCTGCTGAATGATTATTACCGGAGAAACTTCTGGCTGATGATAGGAATTCTCACGATAGCCGGGCTGGCCATCTGGGCCGGGGTCTTTCGGCTTTACTCCCATTACCTTCGGGCAGTAGAAGAAACCATTAAGCAGGCTCAAGAAAAAGAAAGATTCCGGGAAATTTCTGGCTTTACCGCCGGAGTAGCTCACGAGGTTAAAAATCCATTAAATAGCCTGGCGCTCCTTTTTGAATTCTTAGAAAAAAAAGCACCTCCCGATTCAGTTTCTCTCATCCGGTCAGGAAAACAAGAAGTTCAGAAAATTGCCACTATCATTGACCGCTTCTCCGAAGCTATTAAGCCGCTCCAGCTTCAACAGGAAAAAATCAGTTTAGCTGAGCTGGTCAAGGAAGAGATTTTGAATCTCGGCCGGGAAATCAAAGAAAAGGAAGTTAAACTGGAGCTGGAAGTGCCTTCCTCGATATTCCTGGTCGGCGATCGTTTGCTGCTCGGCCGGGTAATCAACAACCTCCTGAAAAATGCTCTGGAAGTTTCGACTCAGGGTCAAGGCATCAAGATAAAGGCTATTCTCAAAAAGAAAAATCTGGTTTTTTCAATCGAAGATGAAGGGCCGGGTGTCCAGATAGAAAAGGCGGAAGATATTTTTGAACCATTCATCACCAGCAAAAAGACTGGCCTGGGAGTGGGACTTTATTTAGCCCGGAAAATTGTTGAAGCCCATTCTGGAAAAATTTACTTTAAAAATAAGCCTTCGGGCGGAACGATTTTTACTATTGAAATTCCTGGAGGATTCTATGAGTAATCATAAAGGAACCATCCTGGTCGTGGAAGATGATGAGCTGCAGAGAAGTCTGATAAGCGAGAATCTTCGAAGGGAAGGTTACGAGGTTTTTGAGGCAGCCAATTTAGGAGAGGCTTTAGAGCTTATCGGCCAGAAGCCGGTAGAAATCGCCGTGGTGGATTACAAGCTGGGAACAGAATCAGGTCTTGAACTGATTAAAGAATTTCAACGCCGCAATCCCCTAATCACCCCGGTCATGGTTACTGCCTTTGCCAGTGTAGAAACCGCCGTTGAGGCCATTAAACAGGGAGCTTACGATTACGTGGTCAAGCCAATAAATTTTAAAAATTTCTTATTAGTCTTAGAAAGAGCCAGAGAAAGATTCAGGTTGCAGCGAGAAATTGCCGAACTCCGCAGCCGGCTGGAAGAAAAGTTCAGCTTCAAAAATTTTGTTTTCGCTTCGAAGTCTATGGAGCGGGTAATCGGACTGATGGGCCGGGCCGCTCGCAGCGAAGCTACCGTCCTGATTACTGGTGAAACCGGCACCGGTAAGGATCTGATTGCCAAGCTAATTCATTTTTCTTCGGCCCGAAGCCGGGGTCCTTTCCTGGCGGTTAACCTGCCTTCAATTCCAGAAAGCTTAGTGGAAAGCGAACTTTTCGGAGCAGAAAAAGGTGCTTACACCGATGCTAAGGAAAGAAAAATCGGTAAGTTTGAAGCGGCTGACGGGGGAACTCTTTTCCTTGATGAAATCGGCGACCTTAACCCATCGATTCAGGTGAAGCTCTTACGATTTCTACAGGAAAAAGAATTCTATCGGCTG
>PNJE01000168.1 GCA_002877915.1 Candidatus Aminicenantota bacterium | reverse complement strand
TCTGTATTCATCAAATAGAGCTCAAGGTGGACTTTAGGCTCAAAATGAGCTAATATAAAAACAAAAGGGAAATTATCATATGCTAAATAATTCAACCACCTTTCCCGGCTTAATTCATCATTAAAATTGCGTTATGAAATTTAAATAAAAGAAGGAGGTAACATGAAAGTGCTTAGGGTTTTATTGGTGCTTTCGCTTCTTGGAAGCTTGGTAACTCTGGGCTTCGCTCAAACCAAAGACCTGGGCATGGGTGCCTTTGAAAATGAATCGGGACAAATTAGGCTGGCGGTTGACGCGGCTCTGGCCGATGAAATGATAAACAGTCCCTATGTAATGTTTATATTGTACATGGCGGCACCAGACGAACACCATCAGATAGTTATTAACCGGGATAGCATTGTAATGATTTATAAAGGTCAGGAATACAAAATGCCCTCAGTGTCGGAGCTACGGAAAAATTATCAGGGAGAAATTCATGATGTTGACCTTTATCGTCACTTGGGCAAAGAGGGCATAGCCTCGACCTGGATTCGCCTTTATCAGTTTCCACCCCGCTCTGATTTCTTTCCTCCTCTTACCATGAGAGCTCCTGTTCCAGTTGATGAAGCTACCCTGCAGGGTTTTATAGGCTTTAGAACAAAAGTTTATTTCAAAAACCCCGGATTCAAAAAAGGCGATACTCTAACGATAAAAGTTACTGCTAAAAACGATCCAAGTGTCAGCGGCCAAGTAGATGTTGTTTTAAAATAGCTTGAAATTAGATCAATACTAAATACTATAGCCATATTTCCGGCTTAGCGAAGATTATTGATAGTCTCATATAGCCCAAGATTTATTAAAGCTCAAGGGCTGAGTTTTTTTGCGAAATTTCTTTTTGGTTTCCCACCGGCCAAGACCGGTATAGCCTTTCTTGGCAAATCAAGAAAAAATTAATTGGCAATGTTAAAGCTTAGTAGAAGAGCGAGTATCTTTTGAAAAGTTTGGCCAGTGGATATTTTAAGATTAGTTGAGAACACTTCGACCTGATGACAAAGGGCGTCTAAATTTCTTGTTCAACCGTCATTATTAAGCTTAGTGAGCCTTAAAAGTAAAAAGCTTCTGTCGGAGATTCATTTCCTGAGTTAAAGAAAAATTCTTAATCCAACTGGAAAAAATGGAAAGTGCCGCCGTCAAATGTAAGGATTTGAAGTTATATCTTGATTTTTAGCTCAATTTTAGCGTATGGCTAAAGATAGAACTGTAAATAATAATCAAAGGAACTGGAGTCATGTCCGAGTTTACCAAAAAATTCATGTTCAGTTTTGCGGTTATAATTATCCTTTCAGGAGTTTTTATCATGGTTAAAGCTCAAATAAAGACGGAAAAGCCGGTGCTCCATGGCAAGCACTGGATAGCCATAACCGGGAAGCCGATGGCTGCTACGGCTGGCGCCATGATGTACCTGAAGGGCGGAAACGCGGTGGATGCCGCTTGCGCCATGCTGGCTGCCGTCTGCACGATGCATGATGTCCTGAGCTGGGGAGGGGAGACTCAGGGGCTCATCTACGACCCAAAAACCAAGAAAGTCATTGCGGTAAACGGACTCGGCGTAGCCCCAACCGGCGCCACCCCTGAATTTTATAAATCCAAAGGATACAAATACCCGCCGGCTGATGGGCCGCTATCGGCCAT
>PNJE01000185.1 GCA_002877915.1 Candidatus Aminicenantota bacterium | reverse complement strand
CTCTGGGACAAAACGTCCGCCAAATTCACCGAATTTGCCTGTGGATAATCCCATTGCCTAATCCTCCTGATAAATTCTCGCAATTTTTGGGGATCTTTTTTCCCCGGGTACAATTCGACACCCGAACAAACGTCCACTCCATAAGGCTGAACCTTTTTTAGGGCCCCTTCTATGTTTTCAGGATTAAGTCCGCCGCCAAGTAAAAATCGGCCAAATTGCTTGGCCCGTATGGCCATGTCCCAATCAAATGGCTTTCCTTTCTCTGCCGAATCCAGAAGAAAAAAATGATGGCCAGAAATGGCGACTTGGTTTAAATCCGAATATTCCTTTATTCGGAAAGCCTTATAAGCCTTTCCCCCAAATTGCTTAAGATAATCATGGTCTTCCTGACCATGAAACTGCAGGTAGTCGAGATTCAACTCAACCGCCACTTCCCTAACCCACTCAGGTTCTTCATTCATAAAAACGCCTATCTTCAGGACAAATAGAGGTATTTCTTGGATTATTTTTTTGGCCTTTTCTTTAGTTATTCTTCTTGGGCTATCTGAGAAAATAAAACCCAAGGCATCTGCTCCACACTCAATGGCTAATAGAGCATCTTCCAGGTTGGTAAGGCCACATATTTTGATTTTCGTCATAATATTCCCTCTTCGCTTAATTCCTTTATTTTGGCCTCAGGATTATTTGCCTCCATAAACGCCCCGCCGATCAAAAAGCCGTCAGCTCCAAGCTGCCTAAACTTTTTTAATTCCTCTACCGTTTTCAAGCCTGATTCAATGATATGCATTTGACCTATACTTCTGGACTTTGCTTCTTTCAAAATTAATTCTCCCTGGAAAAGGTCGACTCTCAGGGACTTCAGGTCTCGATTATTAATGCCGACTATTTGCACCGGTAAAACAGCAATCATTTCCAGGTCGTCAAGAGAATGAACTTCTACGATTGGTTCCAGATGAAGCCTTTGACATTCTTCCAGCAATTCCATCAACCTTTGCCTTCCAACAAAAGAGGCTATCAACAAAATGCTATCTGCGCCTTCATTATAAGCTTCGATAATTTGAGCCCGATGTAAGAAAAACCCCTTCTTCAGGACTGGGATACGGACGGCTTTTCTTACATCCGCAAAATCCTGCTTGGTCGTTAAAAAATATTCCTCTTCCACTACAACCGAGACAGCTGAAAAGCCATATCTTTCATAAAGATGAGCCATTTCCGAAGGAGAGAGGCGAGGATAAAACTTTCGGGTTGGGGTTGCTCTTTTAAATTCACCAATCAAGCCATTTTTTCGTCGAATATATTCAATCAGCGACAAAGGCTGTTTGGAATTTTTAATCTCGCCAGATGAATTTTCTGCCTTGGCTTCAACCTTCTTCTTAATTTCTTCCAAGAAATTCATTTAATCCTCCTGATGCAGTTTCATAAAAGCCAATAAAACTTTAAAGGCTCTCTTGGAATCGATAGCTTCCCTGGCCATCTCTATTCCCTCCCTGATATCTCCTGCTTTACCAGAAACAAAAATGGCCGCTCCCGCATTAACCAGCACAAAATCGCGATAGACAGAACGTTCTCCGTTCAAGACGCTGAATAGTATTTTCACATTATCCTGCACTGAGTTGGCCCCAACCGGGACATAATTTCTTTTAAAGCCATAATCTTCAGGTACAATCTCTTGTTC
>PNJE01000136.1 GCA_002877915.1 Candidatus Aminicenantota bacterium | reverse complement strand
AAATTCGCTTTTAGCTTTGCTGGCGGCCAGGGCTTCTTCTCTGGAAGCCTGGAGTTCTTCCTGGATTTTTTTTAAGTTAGAAATGTCGGTGACGGCCGAAACAACTCCGGTAAATTTTTTGTTTTCAAATAAAGAACGAGCATGAACCAGGACCGGGATTTTTTTCCCATCCTTGGTCCTCATAACCGTTTCATATTTTTCCAGAGTTCTGGATTTTCGGGCCTGGGATTTTTTAGTTACTGAAGGCAGCTGTTCTTCGGGAATAATCACGCTCCAGTGTTTCCCGATTAGTTCTCCTCGGGGGTATCCCAGCATTCTTTCAAAAGAAGGGTTAGCATAGGTAAAAATACCGGCCGCATCTTCTACTACCACTCCCTCGGCCAAGCTGCTCAGGATTTTTTCCTGGAAGCGTTGTAGCTCTTTGAGAGTTTGCTCAACCTGTCTTTTTTCCTTTTCTTTTTTAATGGAATAGAGAGCAAATCCCAGGTCTCCAGAAATTTCTTCCAGGAGTTTAATCTCGCTGGCCTGGTCAAAAAGTTCCCCGGCGTGGCTGATATGCATAACGCCAAAAGTTTCTCTATTATGTTCCAGAATAAAACAAGCGGCCCAACCGTTTTTATCATCCTGAGGGCATTTTCTACATATTGGGCTCTGACTCACCTTGGGAATAAAAAAAGACCGTCGGCTTTTTAGGACTTTTTCGACACAGGGAGGCAGGCTTGACAAGACTCTCTTTTTCTTTTGTCCAATTAACTCAACTGGCCTCGCCCGGTGGTCAACCAGCACGATCTGTACCAGATCATATTTGCCATTCTCCTTCAAGCTTTTGGCGGCCAGATTAAGAAGATTTTCCGGATTTTTTTCCGCTATAATCATCTGATTGATATCGCTAATGGCTCGCAGCAGCCGGTTGGTATGGGCCAGCATTTTGTCTTTTTTAATTAAATCAGTTATGTCTTTATAGACAGCTACCCCTCCAATTAGAAAATTCTTATAAACTACTGGTGCGGCAGAGATAGCCACGATAATCGGCTGACCACCTTTTTTATAGCGAGTGCCAATCAGATCTGAAACCCGGCGTTGCAGAATTTTTCGGGTAATTCTGGAGGCTTCCTTTTTATGAGGTCCGCCGATTAAATCATCAATTTTCTTCCCGAGGGCTTCTTTTTTCTTATAGCCAAATAATTTTTCTGCTCCTGGGTTCCAGATGATTACTTTTCCATCAGAATCAGTAGCCACCACTCCATCTTTGATGCTGTCGATCAGGGTTTGGAGATGTAGCTCCATCTTCTTTCCTCCTCATAAATTAAGTTATATTAAACAATTAACCGAAGAAAAATTCAATCGCTCAAGGTAAGGCTATTAGGTGGGAAACTCGAGCCTGGTGTTTAAACGGAAAGAGTAATTAAAAGCAAGCCGGAGTAGAAGAAAAGAAGAATAAATATTTGGGCCCGGACCCATTTTCGGAAAAAATTATTCAAGCCAATCAGGGCATCAGAAATGAAGAAAAGCAGAGCGCCAGCCGCAGCCAGCCAGGAAGAAATTCCCGGATGCTGATGAGGGAGTTCGAGAGCCAGGCGGGTCATCGTTAAGATGGCTAAGAAATAAATTAGCACTGGCCACCTCAGAGTAGACAGCCGGGGCCAGATTAAAAAAAGAATGAACCCAGCGAAAAGGCTCAAGAGGATGGCTGGCCAGGTTAAAAATCCAGGCTTTAGCCTGGAATAAAAGGCTACCGCCAGGGCTATCTGGGCCATTAGGAAAAAGAGCAATCCGGCCAGAAAATTCTTTTTTTTCAGCAGCATCATCATCTCACCCAGGAGGCAGAATATCAGGCCCACCAGAACGGCGTTTCTATAAAAGGAGGCTGGTCGGATTTCATAAATCAGGCCAATCATCAGCATGATGGTAAAAGGCCTGAAAAAATAAGCCAGCCAGAACTGGCGCCGGTAATCGGAAGTAATGGCGGCGGCGGCCGAAAGCAGGATGGAAAAGAGAAAGGCTCCGGTATTCAAATCCATGTGGCTAACTCCTATTTTTTGAGCTTGATGGCTGGCTCAGCTTTTTCTCCTATTTTTATTTAAAAATCTCATTTGGTAATTTCAATTTAATTATGTAATAATAATAAAAATAGAGCAGGAAATAAACTTAAATTTCAAATTTTGAGGAAAAAATGATTGATACTTTTACTGAGGAAAAAAGCCGCAAAATTGCCCTGCTGATTGATGGCGATAATGCCCAGCCATCTCTTATCGGGGATATTTTGGCCGAAGTCGGGAAATATGGCCTTATCACCATCAGACGAATTTATGGTGACTGGACGACGGTCAATATGGCCGGATGGAAAAAAGCCTTACATGAAAATGCCATTCAGCCGGTGCAGCAATTCCGCTATACCGTTGGCAAGAACGCTACTGATAGTGCTTTAATTATAGATGCCATGGACATTCTTCACAGCCGGCTGGTAGATGGCTTCTGTATTGTCTCCAGTGATTCTGATTATACCCGTCTGGCTACTCGAATTCGGGAAGCCGGGTTTTTTGTCATGGGCATTGGCAAGAGGTCTACGCCTAAAGCTTTTATCAACGCCTGTAATATTTTTATTTATACTGAAAATCTTGGGCCGCGGGAAGGAAAGGAAAAGGAAAGAAAACGCCGGGGTGGCCCGATAGAAAAAGGTGCTGAAGAAACTCGCTCCCGCGGTTATGATCCATTGCCGTTGCTGCGGGCGGCGGTGGACATGGCGACTGATGAAGACGGCTGGGCCAAGCTGAGTACTATTGGCTTTTATCTCCGGCAGCTTGATCCCGGGTTTGACCCCAGGACCTACGGTTTCCGCCAGCTTACCCAGTTGTTTAAGGCTTTCCCCGATGTCTTTGACCTCAGGTTTGAAAATGAAAAGGGGCTGACTAAAGTCTGGGTCAGGATAAAAGAATGAAAAAGGGAACCAACATCAGAAATGAAGATTTATTATCATTCTCCGATCGGAATATTGGAATTAAGCGGCGATGAGAAAGGACTCCGGAGTTGCTCCTTTGTTCGGGAAAAGAAAGGCCAGGAAGGGTTGGCGGGCTCTTCGCTGCCAGTGGTTGTTCCCCGGCCCTTAAAAGAAGCTTGGCAGCAGCTCGATCAATATTTTAAGGGTCAAAGACAAAGATTTTCAGTGAAGCTCAATCTGAGCGGTTCGCCCTTCCAAAAAAAGGTCTGGGAAAAGTTAAAAGAAATTCCTTTTGGTCAGACGAGGTCATATAAAGATATTGCCGTTGCTTGCGGGCATCCGGCGGCCTTTCGGGCGGTCGGAGGAGCCAATCATAAAAATCCGGTGGTGATAATTATTCCCTGCCACCGGGTTATCGGCCGCGATGGGCGTTTGATTGGTTTTGGGGCAGGATTGTGGCGAAAGAAGTGGCTTTTGCAACACGAAAAAAATTTGGTCAGCCCATTGCCCGGTTTCAAGAAAAAGAAATAATTGAAATTGGGAGGAAGCCTATGACCGAAACACTGGCTCAGATTCTTTTAAATACTGAAAAAAATTTTGCTAATAAAGCTCTGATGCTGGTCAAAAAAGAGGGGCAGTATCAACCTATTTCCACCCGGGATTTTGCCCGGAGGGTGAGAAATATTTCGTCCGGGCTTAAATCACTGAGCTTAAAGAAAGGTGATAAGCTGATTATTCTTTCGGAAAATCGCCCGGAATGGGTGATGGTGGACCTGGCGGCTATCTGCCAGGGTGCTATTACCGTTCCGATTTATACTTCTCTTACTCCCGAACAAATCAAATATATTGTTAATGATTCTGAAGCCAGGTTTTTGGTTTGTTCTAATTTGGAGCTCTGGGAAAAAATTGATCGGATTAAGAATGAACTTCCCCTGGTTGAAAAGTATATTATGATGGAAAGTCAGCCCGCGGCTGGAGTCTTAAGTCTGGAGGAAATAGAAAAAGATGGGGAATTATTTAATCAGCACCACCCGGACGATTTTGATCGGATAGCCCTGTCTCTCCGACCAGATGACTTAGCCACTATTATCTACACTTCGGGAACAACAGGCGTTCCCAAGGGGGCAATGTTGACGCATGATAATCTGGTTAGTAATGTCAAAGCCCTGCGTTCAATTATTCCTTTTACTGATAAGGATACTGCCCTATCTTTCCTTCCGTTGTCGCATGTGCTCGAAAGAATGTGCACCTATGCCTGGATTTATGTTGGGGCCACCATTGCCTATGCCGAGAGCGTTGATACCGTGGCCGAAAACCTGGTGGAAGCCAAGCCAACGATTATGGTCAGTGTTCCTCGTCTGTTTGATAAATTTTATTCCCGGGTTATCGACAATGTCCTGAGCTCTTCCAGGCTGGAAAAGAGGATTTTTTTCTGGGCTTTGAAAGTGGGCAAAAAATATGCCCGTAAAAAATTAAGCCAAGAAAAAATATCCTCTTATTTAAAAGCCAAATATTCCCTGGCTTATAAACTGGTTTTCTCCAAAATCGTCGAAAGGACAGGCGGACGGGTAAGGTTTTTTGTTTCCGGCGGAGCGCCACTATCTAAGGAAATAGCTGAATTTTTCTACGCCTTAGGGCTTCTGATTATCGAGGGTTATGGTCTTACGGAAACTTCTCCGGTCATTGCGGTCAATACTCTAAACGAATTTAGATTCGGGACCGTGGGCAAAATTCTCCCAGGGGTAGAAGTGAAATTTGCCCCCGATGGGGAAATCTGGGTTCGCGGTCCGAACGTGATGAAGGGCTATTTTAAAAAAGAGGAAGAAACCAGGGAGGCTTTTGAGGAGGGCTGGTTTAAAACTGGTGATATCGGGTACCTGGATAAAGACGGATATCTGGTTATTACCGATCGTAAAAAGGATATCATCGTTACGGCCGGCGGTAAGAATGTTGCTCCCCAGCCGATTGAGAATACTGTTAAAACCTCTCCATATATAGCCAATGCCGTGGTAGTTGGAAGCGGGCGAAAATTTGTTTCGGCTTTGATTGTGCCTGATTTTGATAAGTTAGAAAAATATGCCCAAGAGCAGGGTATCAACTTCACCGACCATCATGACCTTCTGGCCAAGCCGGAGATTTATGATTTCTATATGAAAGAAATTGACCGGCTAACACCCCACTTAGCTTCTTATGAAAAAATAAAAAAGATTACTCTCTTGGAAAAGGATTTTGAAATTGAAGCTGGCGAGATGACTCCAACCTTGAAGGTCCGGAGAAAAATTGTCGAAGAAAAATACAAGCCGTTGATTGACCAGATGTATCGGGAATGACCGAAATAGGATAAAAAATTTCTTAGTCTAAGGTGGGAAAAATTCCATTCTTCTGGCGTCCTTATTATTGAAAAACACCTTCCCAAAAATTGAATTAATCCCCGGAGTAATGACCATGGATGAGCTGGTTGATGGTAAAATTACATTTGAAGGACACCGCCAACGCCTGAGAGAAAAATTTTTAAAAGGAGGACTGGCCGGCTTTCTGGACTATGAAATAATAGAACTCCTCCTGACCTTAGGCACGCCCCGAAAAGATTGCCGGGAAGCTGCCAGGTTAGCGCTCAGGGAATTTAAAACCTTCCGGGCCGTGATGGAAGCTGATCCCCTGGAACTTCAAAAAATAAAAGGAATTGGTCCGAGAAATATTTTCGGCCTGAAGCTTGTTCGGGAAGTTGCCCGACGCTACCTTAAGGATGGAATAATAAAAAGGCCGGTTTGTAAGTCTTCTAAGGAAGTCTTTGATTATTTATATTATAATTTACGTGACTTAAAAATTGAGGTATTCAAAGTCCTCTTCCTCAATACCAAGAATCAAATTTTAGAAGAAAAAACTCTCTTTGAAGGAACAGTTGATTCCAGTGCGGTTTACCCTCGGGAAGTTATCAGGCAGGCGTTGAAATACGAAGCCTCAAGTTTGATCTTTGTTCATAATCACCCCTCGGGCGACCCCGAGCCCTCCAATTGTGACCGGGAGATTACCCGGGATCTGGTCTTTGCTTGCTCCGTGATGCAAATTAGAGTACTGGATCATATTATAGTTGGTAATAACTGCTATTTTAGTTTTGCGGATGAAGGCTTGATAGAAAAGTATCAATCCCACTTCTATAGCGTCAACTTCTGCCGTACTCCAGCCTCCCTTGATAATAAAAATTGGTTGAAGAAAAATCCGAGTTCTGCTTAAATGATTAAAGAAGGAGGACAAATGGAACTTAAACCCATCAATCAGATTGCCAAAAAGTTAGGGATTCCTGAAGAAAGCCTGGAGTATTACGGCCGGTACAAGGCAAAAGTGGATTATCAGCCTTTGTTAAGAGAACGCCGGGGCAAATTGATTATGGTGACAGCGATGACCCCCACTCCGGCCGGCGAAGGAAAAACGACCACGGCCATCGGCTTATCAGATGCTTTGAGTCAACTCGGCCGGAAGACCTGCCTGACGCTGCGGGAGCCTTCTCTTGGGCCAGTCTTTGGCATAAAGGGAGGAGCTACCGGTGGCGGTCGGGCGATGGTGGTTCCGCGGGAGGAAATTAACCTTCATTTTACTGGTGATATCCATGCGGTGACCTCAGCTCATAACCTCTTAGCGGCTATGGTTGATAACCGGGTCCATTTTGATGGTCCAACGGGCTTGCTCGACGGGCGAACAGTCACCTGGAAAAGGGTTCTCGATATGAATGACCGGGCTCTTCGCCAGATAATTATTGGGGCAGACGAAACCTTTGGCGCCTTTGCCCGGGAGACCGGCTTTGACATTACTGCGGCTTCAGAAATTATGGCCATTCTCTGCTTATCCAGCGACTTAAAAGATTTAAAGACGAGAGTAGGAAATATTTTGGTTGGCTATTCGGTTGACGGACGACCAGTCTATGCCCGGGATATTAAAGCTGATGGGGCCATGACCGCCCTGCTAAAAGATGCCCTCAAGCCTAATCTGGTCCAGACTCTGGAAGGAACGCCGGCTTTCATTCATGGCGGCCCGTTTGCCAATATTGCTCACGGGACGAATTCCATAATCGCCACCCGATTAGCTTTGAGCTTATCTGATTATGTCGTAACCGAAACCGGATTTGCTTCTGACTTAGGGGCAGAAAAGTTCTTTGACATCGTCGTCCGAACGGGTCAAGTGCCGCCGCCCGATGCCTGTGTCCTGGTTTCAACCCTGAGAGCCTTGAAGTATCATGGAGGAATCAAAGCCGATGAGCTGCTTAAGGAAAATCCCGGAGCGGTAGAAATTGGGTTCGAAAATTTAAGGAAACACCTGGAAAATTTAAGAATCTTTGGGGTGCCTTTCGTGGTGGTTCTTAATTTATTTCCGGCTGACCACCGTTCGGAAATAGACCGCTGGGTTTCCTTAGTCCAAGAAGAAGGTGTCCGCTATGCTTTAAGTGATGTTTACAACCGAGGAGGCGAGGGGGGCTTAGAACTGGCCAGAGAAATAATTAAGGCCATTGAAGAGGACAAAAATACCTTTGATTTTCTCTACCCATTAGAGCTACCTGTTCTCCAGAAAGTTGAAATTATCGCCAAGAAAATTTATGGTGCTGAGGGAGTAAAAGTCGAACCGGCTGCCCGGAAAAAGATTGAGCTATTTGAAAAGTTAGGATTTGGAAAATATCCGGTTTGTGTGGCCAAAACTCAAGCCTCGCTTTCTGATGATTCAAAAAAATTAGGCCGTCCACGTGGCTGGACCTTGACGGTTACCAGTGCTTCTCTCAGTGCTGGTGCTGGCTTTATAGTTATTCAGTGCGGTGATATAATGACCATGCCGGGGTTACCGAAATCTCCAGCCGCCGAACGGATTGATGTGGATGAAGAGGGCAAAATAACGGGAATGATATAATTTGGACAAATTTTAAAAGTTTATATTTATCTTGTTCTCTGGGTTAAGGAGAAAACCCGGGAGCAAGATTCTGGAGGAATAAAGTGAAAGTAACAGAAGAGAGCGAACAGAAACAAACTTCCAAAGTCAGGGCGCTGGATGCTGCTTTGTCCCAGATAGAAAAGCAGTTTGGCAAAGGGGCGGTGATGAAACTTGGGCAGAAGGAGGCGGCTGTCCAGGCAGAAGTTATTCCAACTGGTTCTATTTCTTTCGATTTGAGCTTGGGGATAGGGGGTTTTCCGAGAGGAAGAGTGGTGGAAATATTCGGACCCGAAGCCACCGGTAAAACCACTTTGGCGCTCCACGTTATTGCCGAAGCTCAGAAAAGGGGAGGGCAGGCGGCTTTTATAGATGCCGAGCATGCTCTTGATCCTCCCTATGCCGCCAGGCTCGGAATAAACATTGATGAATTGTTGATTTCCCAGCCTGATTATGGGGAGCAGGCTCTGGAGATTGCTGAAGTCCTGGTCAGAAGCGGGGCCGTAGATGTTATCGTTGTAGATTCAGTAGCTGCTTTAGTGCCCAAAGCTGAACTGGAAGGCGAAATGGGGGATGCTCATATGGGGTTACAGGCCAGGCTGATGTCTCAGGCGCTGAGGAAATTAACAGCTATTGTCAGCCGTTCTAAAACCTGCTTTATTTTCATCAATCAAATCAGAGAAAAAATAGGCGTATTTGTTGGATCACCAGAAACGACTACCGGTGGGCGGGCCTTGAAGTTTTATGCTTCCATGAGAATAGATGTTAGAAAGCTGGCCACCCTCAAGGAAGGAGAAGAAGTCATTGGCAGCCGGGTTAAGGTAAAAATAGTTAAAAATAAATTGGCGCCGCCTTTCCGTGAAGCACAGTTTGACATTATCTTCGGCGAGGGTATTTCCCGGGAAGGAGATCTGGTCGATTGCGGACTTCAGTTTGGCGTTTTAGAAAAAACTGGCACCTGGTATTCCTACAAGGGTGAAAGGCTCGGCCAGGGCCGAGAAAACGTTAAAAAGTTGCTTAAGGAAAACAAAGAACTGGCCGACCAGATTGACCGGGAAATCAGGCAGAAGGTAGGCTTGTTGAGCGAGGAGCAGGAAGAAAACAAAGAACCTAAAAAATAGAAATTGTGTCCCATTTAAAAAAATATTTTTTGAGGGGAGAAAATGAAAAGAAGGGCTTTCCTGTCTTCCTTAGGAGGGCTGGGGTTAAGCCTACCCCTAAAATTAGGGTTTAAAAGCAAATATATTGGAGGAGGGGAAGTAATGAGTTATCAAGCGAAGGATTATTCGGGGTTGATTGGCCTGCCTGGTTTTAGCGAGACCTCGCTCAAGAATCATTTCCAGCTTTACCAAGGCTACGTTAACAACACCAACAAGTTGTTGGACAGTTTGGCCCAGATGGTTAAAGATGGTAAAGCCGGAACGCCGGAATTTGCCGAACTCAAACGCCGGCTGGGCTGGGAATGGAATGGCATGAGGTTGCACGAGTATTATTTTGAAAATCTGGGCGGGAAAGAAGCTTTGTCCGCCAGCAGCCGCCTGTACCAGAAAATAACCGAAAACTTCGGCAGCTACGAGCTCTGGGAAAAAGAATTCAGAGCCGTGGGCACGATGAGGGGTATCGGCTGGGTGGCTCTTTATCAGGACCCGTTAACCGGCCGTCTAATAAATTTCTGGATTAATGAACACGATGTTGGCCACCCGGCAGGGGGTGAGCTGCTGCTCATCATGGATGTTTTTGAACATGCGTTTATCACTGATTATGGGCTGAAGAAAGCTGATTACATAGAGGCTTTCTTCAAAAACCTCAACTGGAAAGCAGTGGAGAGCCGGATGAAATAATCAAATAGTTTGTTTTCATCCAGAACCTTTCTTTGTATAATTCGTATAAATTGAAAAACCCAGAAGGAGGTTTATATGGCTGTGGTGTTGGAAGTAGAAGGACTAAAGAAAAGATATGGCTCCTTGGAAGCCCTGAAGGGCATAAGTTTCAGAGTTGAAGAAGGCGAAATATTCGGGTTAATTGGTCCCAATGGGGCCGGCAAAACTACCACTTTAAGAATAATTGCCACTCTTCTCACTCCGACTGAAGGGAAAGTAGCCTTACTGGGATTTGATCTCAGAAAAAATCCAGATAAGTTTCGGGAACGGATCAGTTACCTGCCAGAAGAAGCCGGAGCCTATCGAAATATGAGGGGGATAGATTATTTAAATTTTATGGCTAAATTTTATGCCCGGGATGAAAATGAAGTTAAAGAATTTGTTAGAAGGGCGGAAAAGATATGCGATCTCGGTCTCAGGTTAAAAGACAAGGTAGGAACCTACAGCAAAGGAATGACCAGGAAGCTCCTGTTAGCCCGGGCTCTTATGACCAAGCCAGCGCTGGCTATCCTCGATGAACCCACCTCTGGCCTGGACGTGATTAATTCACTTGAGGTGAGAGAAATGATAAAGGCTTTCACCAGGGAGGGGGTTTCGGTGCTGCTTTCTTCTCATAACATGCTGGAGGTTGAATTTCTTTCTGACCGGGTGGCCCTGATTGACCGGGGAATTATCCTGGACTCCGGAACTCCTCAGGGGCTAAAGGAAAAATATCAAGCCACCAACTTGGAAATTGTCTTTAGGGGTGCCCTGCAATGAAAAACTTCAGCCATCTGTTAATCAAGGAAATAAAAGAATTAATCAACAAGCAACTGGTAATTTCTTTAGTGTTCATCCTGATAATTTTCAATTTCATCGGCGGTATTTCCAAGACCGAAATGAAAAAGGCTATGGCCAAGCAGAAAATTGCCGTGCTGGATCTTGATAAGTCTGAAATTTCCAGAAATATCATTGGTGCACTTAACCTGGCTAACTTCATTATCGAGGAAAAAACAGGAGAAAAAGATAAGGTCATAAATGAGGTTAGGCATAGCGACCTGGATCTTCTGGTGGTTATTCCTGCTGGCTTCGGTCAGGAAGTTACTAATTTTCATCCAGGTGAAGTTGAAACTTATTCTTTTCTCCGGGGCATTTCTATGTCCGGCAGCCGAAAATCAGAAATAGTTAAAGCCCTTCTTCAGACTACCAATGACTTTCTCTCTAATGAATATCTTAAAAAGAAGTTGCCAGAAATGGATCCTAAGTTGGTTAAGGCACCGATAAAGAGCCGGGAATTTATAGTGGTAAAAGACCGGACGGCGGAAGGTTCCAGCTCGGCGGTGATTGGCTCTCTTTATGCCCAGAGTTTCATTCTGCCCGTCATTTTAATGATGATTATTATGTATTCTTCGCAAATGGTCATAACTGCTATTGCCATGGAAAAGCAGAATAAGACTCTGGAAACACTCCTGACTGTTCCCATTTCTCGTACCGCTGTGGTCCTGGCCAAAATGCTGGCGGCTGGAATTGTTGGCTTGCTGTCGGCGGCCATTTATTTATATGGCTTCCGCAACGCTTTTAGCTTTAGCAGTGGCGATTTAGCCAAGGTGATGAGTGGAGTAACCCCAATATTGAAACAATTGGGACTGGTCCTCAATACGCCGGATTATGTTATTTTTGGTTTATCACTTTTCCTAACCATCCTGGTGGCTTTATCTCTGGCGACGGTATTGGGAGTTTTAGCCGAAGATTATCGGACCGCGCAAAGTCTTAATGTTCCCCTAGTCTTTCTGGTCTTGGTTCCTTACTTCATCAGTCTTTTTGCCGATATCAATACGATGTCTCTTCCGGCCAAAATCCTGGTCCTGGCCATTCCCTTTTCTCATCCTTTCTTTGCCATGCAAAACATAATGTTTGGGCATCTTAAATTGCTCTGGGCGGGAATCGGGTATAATTTTCTTTTTATGCTGATGATGCTCTACTGGACAGTAAAAATATTTTCAACCGACCGGGTGCTGACCATGAAACTTAAGTGGGGAAAAAAGAGGGTGGTCATTTAATTCCGGGCAGCTTTGTCTTGAAATTCATTTTAATAAAAAAAAAATTATAAAACTAAAGCCAGCAGTCTAAAAAGTTAAATCTATTTTAATAAATGATGCTTCCCCGGGCCGGATTAATACCCAAGAGATTATTTATCTCATCATCGAAAAACGCTGCTACCGGACAGGCTCCTAATTCCAGTGAAACCGCAGCCAGAGAGGCGTTCTGGGCTATAT
Source organism: Candidatus Aminicenantota bacterium (assembly GCA_002877915.1). Lineage (GTDB taxonomy): Bacteria > Acidobacteriota > Aminicenantia > Aminicenantales > Saccharicenantaceae > Saccharicenans. The sequence goes on along the minus strand of PNJE01000136.1, from coordinate 2,889 downwards.
GCTCGGCATCTAAGTAGATATACCGGAAGCCCCTCTCCCTGTATTTCCTTATTCCAAGACAATAAAATTTTTGGCTGTTTATTTAGTCGGCTTAATTTGAGAAAATAAGGACAGGTGGTAAAAATGAAATCCTATGTTTTGAAAATGGACAGGAAAAAGAAAATTGCTCTGGTAGCCCACGATAACAAGAAGCCAGAGCTTTTAGACTGGGTCAGGTTTAATCGAGGTAGCCTGGAGAAGCATGAACTATGGGCCACGGGCACTACCGGGCTGCTGCTGAAAAAGGAACTAAACCTTGAGGTAAACATTCTTCAGAGTGGCCCGCTGGGAGGAGACCAACAAGTGGGAGCCAAGATTGCTGAAGGGGCGATTGACTTCCTTGTTTTTTTCTGGGATCCGCTTGAGCCCCTTCCTCATGACCCCGATGTGAAAGCCCTGTTGCGGATTGCCGTCGTCTGGAACATCCCGGTCGCCTGCAATCGTTCCTCGGCTGATTTTATGATCTCTTCGTCCTTGATGACGGAAGAATATCCTCGGCAGGTTCCCGATTATTCTGATTACCAGAAAAGGCAGATCAAACTGGTTTGAATATTATCCCATCTAAGCTGTAGTTTTTAAAACTTTTTTTAAGAAACGACCGGTTATTGAGCCTTCAGTCGCCGCCACCTGTTCTGGTGGACCGGCAGCCACTAAGTAACCTCCCAGCTCTCCCCCCTCTGGGCCAAGGTCGATAACATAATCGGCTGATTTGATGACTTCCAGATTGTGCTCGATGACGATAAGACTCTGGCCCCGGTCAATGAGCTTTTGAAAACAATTGAGAAGAATCCGGACATCGTTCAGGTGAAGTCCAATAGTGGGCTCATCGAATAAATAGAGAGTCTTTTCGTGCTGTCCATGAACTAAATGATAAGCTAGCTTGATCCGCTGCAATTCGCCTCCCGAAAGGGTGGTGGTCGGCTGGCCTAATTTAAGATAACCGAGTCCCACTTCAGATAGGGGTCGCAATCGAGTAGTAATGTCAGGTTTATCCCGGAAAAAATCGAGCGCTTCATTGATGCTCATGTTGAGAACATCATGAATATTCTTCCCTCGATATTTTATCTCCAGAATCTCAGGTTTATAACGTTTGCCGCCACAGGTTTCACAGGTCAAAATCACATTGCTCAGAAATTGCATTTCCACTTCTTTAAATCCGGCTCCCTGGCAGTCCGGGCACTGTCCTTTGGAAGTATTAAAAGAAAAATGGCTTGGCCGATAACCAAGGGCTCGGGCCTCACGAGTAGAAGCGAAAACTTCCCTGATAGCGTCCATAGCTTTGGTGTAGGTAGCCGGTATTGAACGCGGAGAAGTGCTGAGTGGCGATTGATCGACTCGAATAACCTGGTCGATTTTTTCTCCGCCTAAGATTCGCTCGAAACCGTCGCGGCTTTCTCCTTTCAGTCCCTTGTAAATGACTTCGTCCACCAGAGTGCTCTTGCCTGAACCAGAGACTCCAGTGAGGCAGACTAAAACTCCAAGGGGAATTTTTAGATGAAGATTTTTTAGATTATGCTTTCTGGCCCCATAAATTTCCAGAAAGCCTTTTGGCCGACGCCTCGAAGTTGGGACTGGAATCGTCAATTCTTCCCTTAAATATTTAGCCGTCAGCGATTGGCTGCTTTTTAAAAAATCTTCCATTGACCCGGCATAAATTACCTGCCCGCCAAATTCTCCTGCTCCAGGCCCAAGGTCAACCAGGTAGTCAGCTTCCCGAATAATATCCGGATCGTGTTCGACAATCACCACAGTGTTACCAATTTCCTGAAGGTTGCGGAGAATTTTTACCAGGCGATGGTTGTCCCGGGCATGAAGCCCAATAGAAGGTTCATCAAGAATAAAGAGAGTCCCCACCAAGGAAGCACTCAGGGCTGCGGCTAAATTTATGCGCTGAGCTTCTCCGCCGCTGAGGGTAAAGGTCATTCGATCTAGGGTCAGATAATCCAGGCCTACTTCGAGTAGAAATTTCAACCTGTTTTTTATTTCTTGGATCAGCTTTTCTCCGATTTTCTTTTCATAAGATGAAAGGGGGAGATGGTCTAAAAAATCATAAGCTTCTCTGACAGTCAGGGCATTGAATTCACCAATGGATTTTCCCTGGATTTTAATAGAAAGGGCTTTTTCATTTAGCCTCGTCCGATGGCAGGCAGGGCAGGGGATGAATTTTCGGTAGCGGCTGAGCATTACTCTAACCTGGACTTTGTATTTTTTTGATTCTAACCATTCAAAAAATCCTTTGACTCCGTAATAACCGTCGCCACCGTCTAAAACGAACCTCTGGTGTTCTGGTTTCAGCCGGGAGAATGGTATATTGGTCGGAATGCCACGTTTCCTGGCTTCTCGGATAAGCTCCCTCAAAAGTCCTCGGGAAGCAGGTTTGGTCCAGGGTTCTATCGCCCCCTCCTCGAGGGATTTGCTCTTGTCTGGAATTATTTTGTCTTCATCGAGGACGGCCAGGTCGCCAAAGCCGTGGCAGACCGGGCAAGCTCCCTGAGGACTGTTAAAGGAAAGCAGATTGGGACTTGGCTCTTCGTAAACCAGCCCGCAAAATTTACATTCCAATTGTTCAGAAAAAACAAAATTTTTACCGCTATCGGTATGAACTCTCACTCGTCCATCTCCCTTTTTCAGACCTATTTCTAAAGAGTCCACCAGGCGTTCACGGTCTTCTGGATCAAGCTGGAGATGGTCTACTAAAACTTCCAGCTGAGTATTTTTAAGAGCGCTGGATTGGATTTCATCCAGGTTAATGATTTGGCCCTGGCGGTAAATTCTCAAGAAACCTTCCTTTTTTAATTCGGATATTTTTTCCCCGTCGGGCGAGAGAAAAGTGATGTAAATTCTTGTTCC